>NZ_QAJQ01000004.1:109805-125291 GCF_003852395.1 Pedobacter sp. KBW01 | reverse complement strand
TTGGCAGGAGGGAAAGCGGGTTTATTTAACCTCGGCTGGTGCATGGAACTTAAACCGTTCAGTTGCATTTCCCAGGCCCCTGTTCCCTATGGCGGGGCTTCAATTGCCATGGAAAACTTGCTTTTATTTTCAAATATGTTTTCTGCTTTTTAAAACCGGATAATCTATACAGGCCGTTAAAAATCTTCATCAGTTTGTAAAAGCTAATGATATATTATTATGTTCGCATTTATTCATTTAAGTTTGGACTTTAACTATCAAAAATGAAATTCAGAAACCTACTTTTAATCTTATTGCTTGCTACCACCGTTCAGTTAAAAGCACAACAGCCTACCTTACTGCCTCAGTTTACCTTTTATAAATTGGATGGAAAGGCTTTTTCAAACGGAGATATTAAACAGGGAAAGAAAAACCTTTTCATTTTGTTCGATTGTACCTGCGATCACTGCCAGAGAGAAAGCAAGCTGCTGAATACCAATTATACCCAGTTTAAAGATGTAAACATTTACATGATTACCATGGATGAAGGTTATATTATCCCTCAGTTTTTCAATTCGTATGCTAAAGGCTTAAATACCAAGCCAAACGTATTGGTGCTGCAGGATAAAAAACGCATGTTTATCCCAACCTTTTTGCCTAAACAGTATCCTGCAATGTATTTATATTCACCGGCAGGTAAATTATTGTTATACGAATCGGGCGATGGCGGAATAAAAAAAATGATGAAGGTAGTGGGTAAATAACCCGCCTACCTGATAATCAATACCGGTATTTTTACCTTATGTCTTACCGAATCTACTGTAGTGCCAAAAATAAGGTCTTTAAGACCTTTATGCCCGTGGGCACCCATTACCAGTAGCTCCATTTCGTTTTCGTTGCTGATATCGGCAATGGCTTTTGCAGTGCTTCCAAAACCAATAAATGGAGTGGCATCGTAGCCTAAATCGCCAAGATTAGCGATGTATTTATCGAGGTTTGCTGCATCGCTTTGCGTTTCATGGTCCATTACTTCCTTGCCGAGATAACGGGCAGCAGCAGTTTCTACTACATGTATTAAGTAATAGTG
The DNA here is from genome assembly GCF_003852395.1 of Pedobacter sp. KBW01. Classification (NCBI taxonomy): domain Bacteria; kingdom Pseudomonadati; phylum Bacteroidota; class Sphingobacteriia; order Sphingobacteriales; family Sphingobacteriaceae; genus Pedobacter; species Pedobacter sp. KBW01. The sequence continues at coordinate 124,225 of NZ_QAJQ01000004.1, read as the reverse complement.
CGCACCTTTCCCTCCTTGAATTAAGGCATGTCTGATTGTATTTCTATCATTTTTCGAAAAATCTACCGCAATACCAATCCTTTTGTAGCTGATTTTTTCAATTTTACCGATATCAAGCGCATTGCCATGTGGTACAAGTTGTTTGCTTGCATTTCTTTTACTTTCTATCATCGGATGGAAGAAAACGTATAACAAAAGTAGCACAACGAGGATTAGAGCGGGAATTACGATCACATAAATCCACCAGTTGTTAGCGTCTTTTGCCCAGCCACCAATTTCTTCAATTACTAGTTTTACATTAAGTGCGATAATTACCAGTGCACTGGCCCAGGCCAATACCTTTACCCAGGGTTTAATGGCAAAATCTTTCATCAGTTTTTTATCAGAGGTGAAGTGAATTAGCGGGATGATGGCAAAACCAAGCTGTAAACTCAAAACCACCTGGCTCAGTACCAGTAGGCCACCCAAAGCATCTTCGCCATAATGTAAGATAGTAAAGAAAGCTGGGATAATGGCCAGTAAACGGGTAATTAACCTTCGCAACCAAGGCTGGATACGTAAATTAATATGGCCTTCCATAATTATTTGCCCGGCTAATGTTCCGGTAACGGTAGAGCTCTGTCCGGCTGCTATTAAAGCAATGGCAAAGAGGGTTGGGGCTACATTGCCAAAAATATTCGAAAGCAGTTTATGGGCATCCTGTATTTCGGCAACTTCGTGTAATCCGTTCTTATAAAAGGCTGCTCCTGCTAAAATAAGGATGGCTGCATTTACAAAGAAGGCGAGATTCAATGCCACAGTGGTATCAATCAGGTTAAATTTTAAGGCTTCTTTAATCCCTTTGTTGCTGCGCTCTATTTTGCGTGTTTGCACCAGCGAGGAATGCAGGTAAAGGTTATGGGGCATTACCGTAGCGCCAATAATCCCAATGGCAATATACAAAGCATCGCCCGTTAATATAGAGGGTTCGAAACCTTTAACAACCTCCCTTAACGATGGTTCTACAATAAACATTTCAACTAAAAACGAAATACCCACAATAAACACCATCGATACAATAAAACCTTCCATGGCACGCATTCCCTTATTGAGCAGGAAAAGCAATAACATGGTATCGAATATGGTTATCGAAATGCCCCAGATTAGCGGCAAACCAAAAAGGAGCTGTAAACCGATGGCCATACCAATAATTTCGGCCAGATCGCAGGCAATAATGGCTGTTTGTGCCAACGCGAATAATGGGATATTTGCCCAGCGTGCATATGCTTGTTTTGAAGCTTGCGCTAAATCGAGCCCACGCACAATACCTAAACGCGCACTTAATGATTGTAAAAGCAGTGCAATAAGGTTCGACATGAGTAAGACCCAAACCAGCTGGTAACCAAACTTACTACCGCCGGCTAAATCGGTTGCCCAGTTTCCGGGGTCCATATAGCCTACGCTAATCAGGTATGCCGGACCAATAAATGATAAAATCCTTCGCCAGCCTTTTCTTTTATCTGTATTTACGCTTTGATGTACTTCACTTAACGATTCAGTTTTTGCCATTACTGCTAATTAAAATGTGTTTTGCAACTTCCCTACTAATATTAACTTGTTTATCTGCTAACTGGATTTCTACTGAACCATCGAAATCGGTAACATCATTGATTTTTATCTGTTTACCCAGAGTTAGGCCTAGTTTCTCTAAATGTTTTAAAAAAGCTGAGCTATGCTGGCTAACACCGGTTATGGTACCCGAATCGCCAACTTTTAATTCTATTAATTTGATAAACTGTGTTTTGGCAAAACGGCCGTTTTTATCAGGTATGGGGTCGCCATGTGGATCAGCTTTCGGGAAACCCAGAAATTCATCCAGTCTTTCAATCAATTCTATCGACCTGATATGCTCCAGCTCTTCAGCTACATCATGCACCTCATCCCATTTAAAGTTTAATTTGTCAACCAGGAAAACTTCCCATAAACGGTGTTTTCGTACAATATCTATTGCAGCATTCTTACCTGTTTCGGTTAAAGTAACCCCCTGGTATTTAATATAATCTACCAAACCTTTATCTGCCAGCTTTTTTATCATGTCGGTAACCGAAGCTGGTTTAGTTTGCATTTGCTCTGCAATGGCGTTCGTTTGCACGTTAGTAGTCTTTTCAGCAAGGTGGTAAATGATCTTTAAATAGTTCTCCTCGGTATAACTTTGCATTTATGTGTATCTAATTAAATTTTTAGGTAAATCTAAAAATTTTTATTTAAAATATATATGATAAATTATGTTAAAATTTAGAATATAATTTGGTTATGTTTGTGTTCTCAAATACCTTTAACACTTTATGGCATCTGAATTAGATAAAATAGACTTTAAAATTTTAAGAATTCTTCAAGAGAATGGAAGAATTACCAATTTGCTATTATCACAGGAAATTGGTTTATCGCCTGCACCAACTTTAGAGCGTGTACGCAAGCTGGAAATGGCTGGATATATTAAAAGTTACCATGCTTTGGTAGATGAGGAAAAACTGGGTTTAGGTATAAAGACCTTTATTCAGATTCAGCTCGATTTTCATAAAAATAATACCATTCAGATTTTTTTGGATGAAGTAAACCAGATTAAAGAAATCACCGAATGCCACCACGTTACCGGACAGGCTGATTTTTTATTGAAGGTTTATGTGAAAGATATTAAGGCTTACGAAAGGTTAATTATGGATAAGATCAGTAAAATTTCGGTGGTTAAAACCTTCCAAACAATGATGATCATGTCTACTACCAAGAAAGAGCCAATTGTGCCTTTGGAGTATTAAACTCGACCACTTTTAATAACAATCGAATCGTTGTATTCCGATAGTTACTCAGGTGCAACAATTTCACGGATGGTGATAACACCACGGTCGTCACCCTGAATTTATTTCAGGGGCTTTTTTCAGTGGAGAGGCTGAAATGAATCAGATATCTTTCTGGTCGGCATGATGTTTACTAGTGTTTAATATTATTTGGTTTATAATTCCTGAAATCTCAACTGCATTCTGGTAAACCATAAAGTGGGTTCCGTTTTCGATTACAAAATCGGGTTGTGCTGTTTTACTGTACAAAATTTTATCATGGGTGCCGTGTATATGATACATCCGTTCAGGCCTTGTTTCATTTTTCCAGCTCAGTATACTTCCAATTGCCCATTTTAAAAAATACGGATCAGTATCTTTTATGATTTTGCTTAATAATACTTTCTCGCTGCCTGATCGGGTGCCGAAATAGTAATTTTGGGTAAGTTTATTCGAAGACTTTAAAAGTTTGGCAGGAATAAATTTTAGTAATCCAAGTTTGCCGGCGAAACGGTAAAGCCCCGGCAACTGGCTACTGATCATGGTGCTGGAAATGATTACTGTTACTATAGGTGCTAAGATTTTTGCTACTTCAACTGCAATCATTCCGCCAAACGAAACACCTACTAAAGCAAAGGGCTGACTGGTATCTATAATCCCACCCAACCGCGCTGCATAAGCCGCAAGTGTTTCGTTTTGCTTGGGATCTATCCAATCAATATGAATGATGTTGATTTTCTCGTTGAGCTTTAGCTTTGAAAAAATCCGCTTATCCGCTCCTAAACCACTGATAAAATAGGTATTCATTATACCGGCAAATTCCAACCAATCGGTTTCAGGTTATTTTGTATCAATAGCTGGTTGGCCTTCGAAAAGTGTTTTGACCCGAAAAAGCCATTGTAAGCCGAGAAAGGCGAGGGGTGTGCCGCAGTAAGCACGTAGTGTTTCTTTTGATCAATTAAAGCTGCCTTTTGCTGAGCGTATCTGCCCCACAAAAGAAAAACCAAATGCTCGCGTTTCTCGGATAAAGCTTTAATAATTTCGTCGGTAAAGATCTCCCAGCCGCGGTTTTGATGCGAACCTGCCTCAGATGCACGTACTGTTAATGTTGCATTTAACAGCAGCACCCCTTGTTCTGCCCAATGGGCTAAATGCCCGTGAGCTGGCGATTTAAAACCTTCTATATCCGTTTCTAATTCCTTGTAAATATTTTTTAGCGAGGGTGGTACTGCAACGCCACGTTGTACAGAAAAAGAAAGTCCGTGGGCCTGGCCAGTACCATGGTAAGGATCCTGACCTAAAATCACCACTTTCACCTCATCAAATGGAGTTGTGTTTAGCGCATTAAATATATCAGTGCCCTTAGGATAAACCGTTGCACCTTTCTGTTTCTCTTCCTGTAAAAAAGACTTTAGCCTAATCATGTAGTCTTTCTCAAATTCTTCTTCTAAAACGGCTAACCACCCTGGTTCTAATGCTGCTGACATGTTTTTGTAGGTAATAGGTAAATGTGATTGGTAAGTATGCTAATTGCTTGACGGTTAATAGACAATGGCCCGGCAAACGTTATCAAGCCATTAACTATTGTCTAATAAGTCATCAACTATGGCTTTTTCTGATAAATGGCCAGTAAATCGCCTTCCAGTGTTGTTTTGGGGCCCTCAATAATTCTTCCGAGTTCTTTTCCTTTTTTATCATAAACAATAAAGGTAGGTACTCTTAAAATCTCTAAACCATCGAGGATGCCATTTTCGGCCTTTTTGTTGCCATCAACAGCTATAATTTCTACGTTTTTTTGTTTAAAATGTAAATCATCCAGCACTTTAAAGAAGTTCGGTACATTCACTTTGCTATCGCCGCACCAGGTGCCGAAAACAATTTTAATCTTGTCGTTTTTGATGAGTTTTTTCAGTTCAATCATTGTTGCAGCATCAGGTATATAGGCTTTATACAACGGATCGTACATTTCTTTAAACTCCGGGAAAGTAGTAATACCTTCGCGCGTACAGGCATTGATCAGGATATCTTTATTATGAACAGAATCGTGGATTTTTTTATTGACTTCTTGAGCAGAAACATTCATGGCAAGTATAATTAGTGTTATAGAAAGGAGGATTTTCATAGCTGCGAGCTGGTTTTTTAGGTGATTGAAATTTTTAATGAAATTATTGTTTTAAAATCTAAATTCTGCCATTTAAACACGATATTTGCAAAAAAAATAATTAGAATAGAATTTATGCCAAATATTATCAGATTAATTGCGGGGTTTGCTTTATTGGGTGGTGCAATAGCTTTATTTGTTTTCGGCTTCTGGCCTTGGGGCATTGTTGCCATCTTGTTGGGGATAATTGTATTAGTAACTTATTTCTTTAATGAAAACATGCTTTTGGCACAATGGTTTTTAAGAAAAGATAATATGCCTAAAGCGAAACAGTTTTTAGATCGCATAACCAATTACGAAAGCCAATTGATAAAAGTGCAACATGGTTATTATAACTTATTAGTCGGTTTAATTGAAAGCAGAACTGCACCAATGAAATCGGAAAAATATTTTAAGGCTGCGTTGAGTTTAGGGATGCAGATGGACCATAATATTGCTCTGGCTAAATTAAGCTTAGCGGGTATTGCAATGGCAAAACGCAACAAGCGCGAAGCAACTATGTACCTGGCCGAAGCTAAAAAGGCAGATAAAAATAAATTGCTGGCCGATCAGATTAAACAGATGAAAGATCAGATGGGCATGATGGATAAGCAACAGCAAGTTCGTTACAGATAAAACTTTAAAGCCATTTCTTAACCGAAATGGCTTTTTTGTTTCAGCTCAGTTTTGTTTATTAAAAATTGCAGCGTATAAATTACTATTTTTATGGATAACCTAACTTTTAAATATTCATGAAAAAAGTATCTTATTTACCCATGCTGGCTTTCTTGGCCATTCTAGGTGCTTGCAATAACAAAAAAGATGCTGAAGAAAACAGTGAAAGCTTTTCATCGGCCAATCCTTTTTTTAAAGCAAGCGAACTGGCCTTTCAGGCGCCTGCTTTCGACAAAATAAAAAACGGCGATTTTAAACCGGCACTGGAAGAAGGAATGAAGCAGCAAATGGACGAAATCCAGAAAATTGCTGATCAGACCGAAGCACCCGGTTTTGAAAATACCATTTTAGCCATCGAAAAAAGCGGACAACTTCTGAATCGTACCAGTATGGTTTTTAACCTGCTTACAGGTGCAAATACCAATCCTGAATTGCAAAAGGTTAAAGAAGAGGAAGCTCCTAAATTAACTGCAAATACCGATGCCATTTATTTAAATACTAAACTTTTTAAGCGGGTAGAAGCCCTTTACAAACAGAAGGATCAGCTGAAATTGGATGCCGAGTCGTTGCGCTTACTGGAATACTATTACCAAAAATTTGAACTGGCAGGAGCAAAGCTATCTGATGCCGATAAGGATAAACTCAAAGAACTAAATAAAGAAGAAGCTACCCTGAGCGCCAAGTTTACCGCACAGTTACAGGCAGCCGGTAAGGGTTTAAAAAACACTACCCAACAGCCCGAATTGCAATCAATGGCCGATCGCTCCAAAAGAGAAGAACTTTTTAAAAAATCCTGGAACAGGGCAGAAAATGGCGATGCAAACGATACCCGTAAAATAATTTCGAGAATTGCGCAGATCCGTTCCAGCCAGGCGGCCTTGCTGGGCTTTAAAAATTATGCCGCCTGGAAATTGCAAAATCAGATGGCTAAAACACCTGAAGCAGTAGAAGATTTTTTTAGCAAAGTTATTCCGGCTGCTACTGCAAAGGCAAAAAGTGAAGCGGCAGATATACGAGCAGTAATCGATCAGCAAAAAGGTGGCTTTAAACTCGAGCCCTGGGATTGGGACTTTTATGCCGAACAAGTTCGAAAAGCAAAATACGATTTAGATGAAAATGAGGTTAAACCCTATTTCGAGTTAAATAAGGTACTCATTAATGGCGTGTTTTATGCTGCAACACAACTGTATGGCATTACTTTTAAAGAACGTAAAGATTTACCTGTTTACCAGGAAGATGTGCGTGTTTTTGATGTGATAGACAAAGACGGCAAACAACTGGGGCTGTTTTATTGCGATTACTATAAGCGCGATAATAAAGATGGTGGTGCCTGGATGGATAACCTTGTTGCGCAATCTAAACTTTTTGGTACGATACCGGTAATTTATAATGTATGCAATTTTACCAAACCCGAACCTGGAAAACCAGCATTAATCAGTTTTGACGATGTTACCACCATGTTTCATGAATTTGGGCATGGTTTACATGGCTTGTTTGCCAACCAGCAATATCCAAGCCTTTCGGGCGCGAACGTAGCCCGCGATTATGTTGAATTTCCTTCGCAGTTTAATGAGCACTGGGCTTCCGATCCAAAAATATTAAAGAATTATGCCCTTCACTATCAAACAGGGGTGCAAATGCCACAAGCTTTGTTGGATAAGATTAAAAAGGCCAGCTCGTTTAACCAAGGCTATATTTTTACTGAAGCATTGGCAGCGGCCGATCTGGATATGCAGTGGCATACCATCCCTTCGGGTTCGCCATTGCAGGATGTCGACAAATTTGAAGCTGAGGCTTTAAAGAAAACCAATTTAAATTTATCTTATGTGCCACCGCGTTACCGCTCCAGTTATTTCCTGCATATCTGGAGTAATGGCTACGCCGCAGGTTATTATGCCTACAGCTGGACTTCTATGCTTGAAAATGATGCCTTTTCGTGGTTTCAGGAGAACGGGGGGGGAACCAGGGCAAATGGGCAACGGTTTCGGGATATGATTCTATCAAAAGGAAATACCGAAGATCTTGGCAAGATGTTTTTTAATTTCAGGGGACATAATCCAGATATTAAGCCAATGCTTAAAAAACGCGGATTGTTGTAAAACCAAATAAAGTACAAAAGCCAGCTAATAGTTGGCTTTTGTACTTTAGATTCCGTCTCTTCCAATAAACCTTTCTTTACCCAGGAGAAACTGAATTGCCTTTTGTACATTCCGGTCAACCGATTCTTCAGTTTTTAAATGGTTGATATACCTTACAATTTCCAATTGTAGATAAGGAGGTTGCTGATCAAAAATAGCTTTTGCTGTTGTATTTTCAGTAAAAGCAAGGAGCAGTTTTGGGTGTGCTGTAATTGTTCTTTCTTCAGCATCGAATTCTATTTCAAACAGCGCCTCATCACCGACTTCTTTTCCAGCCGCTTTTCGCATGGGAGTATTGAGGTATAAACGCCATTCACCTGCATACTTGATCAGGGTTTGTGCAAACTCGTGCCCGTCTATTTTCATCCTTACCGGAATTTTCCCTTTTTCTTTTTTGGCTTGTACAAAAAGATAGGTCAAATATGCTTCGGGTATAAATACAAAAGGGTTTATTCCGATAATATCGATTTTTGCCACAAATGGCTTTGGCTTAGTTTCACTCATCGCTATTTAACAGAATTAAAGTTAATACTTTCAGTTTTATGGCGCAAATTAGCTGTGATATACTTTCGATTTGTTAAAACCAAATCCGTTTATTTCTTGTAGTGTATATAAAAACTACATTATGGCAACATCACAGGAAGGAAGTACTAATAACACTCAGGAAGAAGAAAATATTAAAGATTTAAGCGGCAAAGGTGCAATTACGAAATTACGTGAGTTAGCAGAAAAGGCCGAGAGTTGTTTCTTTTGTACCAACATCAAAACGGGGGTACCACTATCGGTTAGGCCAATGGCCATTCAACAGGTAGATGATGAAGGAAATATCTGGTTTATGAGTATGAAAGACAGTCATAAAAATGATGAAATAACAACCGATCCTTTTACACATCTGCTTTTCCAGGCCAGTGCGCATTCGGGCTTTGTAAATATATATGGTATTGCAGAAATCACCCGCGATCAGGCCAAAATTGATGAATTGTGGAGCCCTTTTATTAAAACCTGGTTTCAGGGAGGGAAAGACGACCTAAATATTACCTTAATTAAAGTAATTCCATCCGAAGGATACTATTGGGATACCAAACATGGTACAGCTGTTGCCTTCTTAAAAATGGCAGCATCTGTAATAACAGGGAAAACGATGGATGATTCGGTAGAAGGGAATCTGGAGATTGATTAAGCTTTTAGTCATGCTGATCCGATAGCTATCTGATTATTTCAGCAGCTGGCTCGATTAGACCCTGAAATAAATTCAGGGTAACGTATGGGGTATTATTTATCACCCAAATAATCAAAGCCTTCAAAATCTTCTCTTTGTGCTCTTTTGCTTAAGATATCATCTTCTTCGGCCTGAACACGTGAGAAGAATAAGGCTTCGGCCTGGATTCTTTTAATTAATTGGCGTACCAGCGTTAAATCAAATGCTTCTTTACTTAATTTGATGCAGTATTCTCTTTCGTTGATTTCTAAACTTGAAGTATTCATAACAATCTTTTTTATTTTCGATTGCTGTAAATATAGAAAAGGCTTGCTAAACAATTGTTAGCAAGCCTTTTAAGTTTATGTTATTTTTTTGTTAAAATCTAAGCCCGTATTTTACCGGCAGATTAACAAATTAACTATTTATGCGATAAGAATAAACCTTCGTCGGTTTTGGCTACTTTTAATATGCCTTTACCTGTTAAAGCTTTCAAAGTGGTATCCCATTTTTTATTGCTCCAGTCGGTTAATTTTGCCTTCACATCAGTTAAAAGATGTCGTTCATCTTCTTTTACCAATGCATATAACTCTGTTTCTTCTGCAGTTAATTCTATTTTCTTTTTCTCCGGGCGCATTTGCGGGAAGAAAAGAACTTCCTGAATGGTGCTTTGGTTGGTCATTAACATCACCAATCGATCGATACCAATACCTAAACCTGAGGTAGGCGGCATACCATACTCTAAAGCACGAACAAAGTCATCGTCCATTGCCATAGCTTCATCGTCGCCACGTGCTGCCAGCTTCAACTGATCTTCTAAACGCTCTTTCTGGTCAATCGGATCGTTTAATTCAGAATAAGCATTGGCAATTTCCTTACCGTTTACAAATAACTCAAAACGCTCAACCAATCCATCTGCTGTACGGTGTTTTTTAGCCAGCGGGGTCATTTCGATTGGATAATCGGTAATGTAAGTAGGCTGAATCAGGTTCGCCTCTACCTTAGCGCCGAAAATTTCGTCGATTAATTTACCGCGGCCCATGGTCGAATCGATTTCGATGCCCAGATCTTTACAAGTCTGTGCAATCTGATCTTCGGTCATTGCCGATACATCAATACCAGTATATTTTTGGATCGATTCGTACATGGTTAATTTTTCGTATGGTCCTTCGAAATTAATTTCATTGGCACCAACTTTAACCACAGCCGAACCTGTTGTTGCTATTGCTACTTTTTCTAAACATTCTTCCACCATAGCCATCATCCAGATATAATCTTTGTAGGCTACATAGATTTCCATTGAGGTAAATTCAGGGTTATGCGTACGGTCCATTCCTTCGTTACGAAACATTTTACCAAACTCATAAACACCATCAAAACCGGCAACGATTAATCTTTTTAGATAAAGCTCATTTGCAATACGCAAATAAAGCGGCATGTCTAAAGTATTGTGGTGTGTTGCAAACGGACGCGCCGCTGCACCACCATGGATAGGTTGCAGGATAGGGGTTTCTACTTCCATCCAGCCTTGGTTATCGAAATAATTACGCATGGTATTGATTACCTTGCTGCGTTTAATGAAAATCTGTTTGTAATCAGGATTTACCGTTAGATCTACATAACGCATACGGTAACGCAACTCCGGATTGGTGAAACCGTCGTACACATTTCCTTCGTCATCACGTTTTACGATAGGGAGGGGGCGTAAAGATTTAGCTAAAACTTTAAATTCGGTTACGTGAATAGATATTTCGCCGGTTTGTGTGGTAAACACATAACCTTTAACGCCGATAAAATCGCCAATATCCAGCAATTTTTTAAATACCGTGTTGTATGTAGTCTTATCGTCGCCAGGGCAAAGCTCATCTCTCTTTAAATATACCTGTATACGGCCAGTCGAATCCTGTAATTCGGCGAAAGAAGCAGCACCCATAATGTTGCGGCTCATGATACGGCCTGCAAGGCTAACGGTCTTATAGGCGGTTTTATCCTTTTCGTAGTTAGCTAAAATATCGGCTGCTGTTACGTTAATTTCGTAAGCTTCTGCTGGATAAGGTTCTATGCCTAACTGGCGTAATTGTTTTAACGACTCACGTCGTAATTGCTCTTGTTCTGATAATCCTATACTCATTTCGGGTATTTTTTGCAAAAGTAATGATTTACTTCGTCATTGCGTGAAACGAAGCGATCTTAAAGCAATAGAAATTGATTTTTTTAATTGATAATGATGTGGAAAATAATCTGGTTTTAGCTAAGATTCCGCTTCTATGCCTTCTTCGTACATTTGATTAATGGCCTCTGCATATTTCTTTTCTACAATGCGGCGCTTAACTTTCATGGTAGGCGTAATTTCTCCTTCGTCTATATTGAAAGGATTACGTTTTATCTTAAAGTTTTTAATACGCTCAAATTTGGCCAGTTCATTCGATATTTTCTTGATATCCTGCTCCATCCAGTCTATAATTTCCTGATTGCCGATAAAAGGATCGGCATCTTCGAAAAATGACGGCTGTAGCTTAAAGGTTTCTTCTAAAGTTTCCCTGTTCGGGATAATAATGGCCGTAATAAATTCGCGTTTATCGCCAATTAAAAACAATTGGTCAATTTTTGGGCTTTTCAGGTAAATATTTTCTACCGGGGTAGGGTAAACATTTTTTCCATATGCATTTACGATCATGTTTTTCAAACGATCTGTAATTTGCAGGTTACCTTTATAAAAACGGCCAATATCGCCAGTGTGGAACCACATGTCTTTATCTATCGCTTCGGCGGTTTCTGCAGGTTTGTTAAAATAACCTTTCATTACACAATGGCCACGCACAATTACTTCTCCTTCGGGGCATTCAAATTCCTCATTAAAAGTATTGTGGGTTTGAATGCTGATCATTTCTTTGCTCTCGACATCCTGTATGGCCACTTCAATGCCTGGGATTATGCGCCCAACAGTGCCATAAACCTGCCTGTGGTATTCAGTAACCGACATTACCGGTGAGGTTTCGGTTAAGCCGAAACCCTCTAGTATTTTAATGCCCAGGTCGCCAAAAAACTCACCCACATTTTTAGGTAAAGCTGCCCCGCCCGAAATCATAAATTTTAAGCGACCACCGGTTTTTTCTTTAATCTTACTAAATACCAGTTTTTCGGCAATTCCTTTTTTGGCCGATAAGATCATTCCTGGGTTTTTGCCTGCTTCTTTGGCTACCCGGTACTTATTGCCGGTTTCCAGCGCCCAGGTAAATATTTTAGCTTTTGTACCACCGCCTGCTGTACCCGATTTAATGGCTTTATCGTGAATGCGTTCCAGTAAGCGCGGTACACAGCTCATCACCGTCGGACGAACCTCGCCCATATTTTTGGCCAATAATTCAAGGCTTTGTGCAAAAGCGATTTTACAGCCTTGCGCGCAACATACATGATAGGTAGCTGTACGTTCAAATACGTGTGATAATGGTAAAAATGAAAGGAAAGTTTCTGTTTGATCGATTACCGGGATCTGTTGCAAACAAACTTCTACGTTTTTAACAAAATTATAATGGGTAAGCATTACACCTTTTGGCGTGCCTGTAGTTCCCGAAGTATAAATTAACGAGGATACATCCTGAGGTATAACCAAATTTCTGCATTGATCTATTTCAGCTCGCTCAGCTGCCGTAATCTGGTGTTTAAGGGCTAAAATATCGGAGAAAGCAATTACTTCAACATTTACATCTGCCGGAATGGTCACTTTTTCGAAATCTTTAAAAGCGGGAATAATGTATTTTAATTCCTTACAATTGGCTGCTACTTTTAATATTTTACGATACAGGAAATTGTTACCTACCAAAATGGCCTTAATGCCAGAATCGTTAATGATATAGGCTACTTCCTGTTCAGAAAGGGTAGGGTAAATAGAAACATTAATTACACCAATTTGCTGTATGCCCTGATCGTAATACACATATTCAGGAGAGTTTTCGATCATTAAGCCCAGGCGGTCTCCTTTCTTGATTCCCTTCTCTAAAAAGAATGCTGAAACAGCATCGGCTCTTTTAAGGGTATCTTCGTAAGAAACTTCCAGCCACTCGTTACTTTGTTTGTGGATTAAGAAAGTTTCTTCTGGTTTATGTATATTTTTTACAACATTCCTTAATAGGGTAGGAACGGTTGAAAATTCGTTAATTAGTGGCATGCTCGTAATTTGGTGTGTTCGTTATTTTAACAATTATAACGCTTTTTGGTTTAAAAATACAAATTGATATGTTGCCAGGCAGGTTTTGCTTGCGAATTAGATTATTTGCATATTATTTCTCCACAGATTAAGTATAAAAGCAACGCAGATTAAAAAAGATTTTTTACTTGAATATTTATGAAAGACTGAAATAAGAACCTACGGATTTAAATCAGTGAAATCTGTGGGAAACGAATCGTAATTGCCTAAAAAATAAAATCTGATAAACGCAAAAAAGGTTTCATAAGCATGAAACCTTTTTGTTAAATATTTTAATTTGTTTAAACAGAGAAACTCTCGCCACAGCCGCAAGTACGGCTCGCATTTGGATTTACAAAGTTGAAACCTTTTCCGTTTAAACCATCAGTAAAATCAAGCTCAGTTCCGGCCAGGTAAAGGAACGATTTCATATCTAATGCGATCTTAATTCCTTTATCTTCAAAAAACTGATCACCTTTTTGTTCCTCGTTATCGAAATCTAAATTGTATGATAAACCAGAACAACCACCACCTTTTACAGAAACGCGTAAAAAGTAATCAGAACCCATTGCAGAATCCTGCATCAGGTGATCAATTTTGTCTTTTGCTTTATCGGTTATTGTAATCATTCTAATAAGATTTGAGATTTGAGATTTCAGATTTGAGATCAGGTACTTAACCCTCACATCTCATATCTAACCTCTCACATCTATTTTAGTGGTGCGATTTCTCTAAAACAATTGCTTCTAAACCATTTTTAACGCGGTAATCGTTAATAGCCGATTTAATTGCATCTTCTGCCAAAACAGAACAGTGAATTTTTACCGGAGGTAAAGCCAGTTCTTCCACAATATCCATGTTATCGATAGCTAATGCCTCGTCAATTGTTTTTCCTTTTAACCATTCTGTTGCTAAAGATGAAGAAGCAATAGCCGAACCGCAACCAAATGTTTTAAATTTAGCATCGGTAATAACGTTGTCTTCTCCAACTTCTATTTGTAAACGCATTACGTCGCCACACTCTGGTGCACCAACTAACCCAGTGCCTACAAATTTACTCTCTTTATTTAAAGTACCTACATTACGCGGGTTGTTGTAATGATCAATTACTTTTTCTGAATATGCCATGTTTTTATTTTTTAATCTCCCTAAGGAGCAAATTTTTAATTAGTTTTCAATTTCAGCTATCAATTACCAGTTCGTGTACTCAAAACTGCCAACTGTTAACTCCAAACTGGTTTTAGTGTTCTGCCCACTCAATTTTGCTCAG
>NZ_QAJQ01000004.1:0-109763 GCF_003852395.1 Pedobacter sp. KBW01 | reverse complement strand
TCTTAAGTGGTTAACTGCTTTTTCGGTAACAGCAATAGCCTGGTCAATCTCTGCTTCTGTGGTAAACCTTCCTAAACCGAAACGGATAGAAGAGTGAGCCAGGTCATCAGATAAACCTAAGCTTTTTAAAACGTATGATGGTTCTAAAGAGGCAGAGGTACAAGCCGATCCCGAAGACACTGCTAAATCACTCATAGCCATCATTAAACCTTCACCTTCAACATATTTAAATGAAATGTTCGCTACGTGTGGTAAACGGTGTTGTGTATTACCATTAACATAACTTTCTTCCATTTTGTTTAAAGTCGATTCTAATTTATCACGTAAACCTGATAAACGAACGGCTTCGCTTTCCATTTCTAATCGGCAAAGTTCGCAGGCTTTACCTAAACCTACAATACCCGGAACGTTTAAGGTACCTGAACGCATGCCGCGTTCGTGACCACCACCATCCATTTGGGCAGTAACTTTAACTCTTGGACCTTTACGACGTACATAAAGTGCACCAACACCTTTTGGTCCGTACATTTTGTGTGCGGAGAAAGCCATTAAATCAATCCCATCAGTATTTACATCAACCGGAATTTTACCAACTGCCTGCGTAGCATCAGTCATAAATAAAGCACCGTGTTTGTGTGCAATCGCCGAAATTTCTTTAACTGGTTGAACTACACCGATTTCGTTGTTGCCATACATGATAGAAACTAAAATTGTTTCTGGTGTCATGGCAGCTTCTAATTCAGCTAAATCAATTAAACCATCTTCTTTAACACCTAAATAAGTAACACGTGCACCATTTTTTTCTAAGTGTTTGCAGGTATCTAAAACCGCTTTATGCTCAGTAACCGCAGTAATAATGTGGTTACCTTTTTCTTTATACATTTCAAATACACCTTTAATGGCCAGGTTATCAGCCTCGGTAGCACCTGATGTAAAAATAATTTCTTTTTCAGTACAGCCGATTAATTTGGCTACTTGCTCACGAGCATAATCTACACCCTCTTCAGCCACCCAGCCAAACGCGTGATTGCGGCTCGCGGCATTTCCAAATTTCTCAGTAAAGTAAGGTAGCATTGCTTCCAACACTCTCGGATCTAACGGTGTTGTAGCATTATTATCTAAATATATCGGCTGTTTCATCTTTATTCTGTTGATTATTGATACAAAGATACGAAAAAAGTTTTCTAACAATTATAAATAATAGCTATGAGGTTATAGAGAAAACCTGCATTTTTACATTTAACCAACCTTTTAAATCGATGAATAAGATAGAACATATCGGAATTGCCGTAAACAGTTTAAATAAGTCGGTTCCGCTTTACGAGCTTTTGCTTAATACTTCGTGCTACAAAACCGAAACCGTAGCGGCAGAACAAGTAAATACAGCGTTTTTTAAAGCCGGCGATAACAAGGTTGAGTTGCTCGAAGCTACATCCGATGATAGTGCTATTGCACGCTTTCTGGAGAAAAAGGGGGAGGGGATTCATCATATTGCTTTTGCTGTTGATGATATCCTGGCCGAAATGGAACGCTTAAAGGCCAGTGGTTTTGTGTTGTTAAACGAAGCACCCAAAAAAGGTGCCGATAATAAAATGGTGTGTTTTGTTCATCCTAAACAAACAAACGGCGTACTAATAGAGCTTTGCCAGGAGATAAAATGGGTGTAGAGGGGGGGGATGGATAATGTAAGATGGGAGATGTGATGGAAGAGATAAGATGGGAAATGGAAAATGAATGAGGGAGCTAATCTAAACATCATTAACTTTGTACTATTGTTTTTCGCTTAATGAAAACTTTGCAAAAAAAATCTTTAAACTCTAAAATCTTATAAATCCTATTCGATGTCATTAATTAGTATCATCAGTAAAGATTTCGATGTGCCCGAAAACCTTTCCGAAAATCAACTGCGGGAGGTGATGGTTGATGCATTTGCGTATCTGATTGATAATGATTTTCCGAAATTGATTCAGATTTTATACAAGGCAGATGTAGATCAGTATAAATTAAAGGAATTACTTGAGACGGTTGAAGGTTCGAGCTCGGCTGAAGTAATTGCCGATGCTTACATCGTCAGACAAAAGGCCAAAATAGAAACCTGGAAAAAATATAGTCAGAAAAAAGATTAGTTTAAAAGCTGCTATTTGACATTATTTCAAAGGTTTTTAGACCAGAACTCGTTGTGAAAAGGCTTATGATTTAAAATTCTTGCATTAGGCTTGTAAATCAAAAATAAAATTAAGATATTTGCATCCTCTAAAATAGAGGTAGAAAGACTAATAGGAAATGTCATAAGCGTTGTTGCCAGCAAATTGCAAAAATGTTCTTGATGCTTTCACACAAATAACTAAAAATAATATTCAAATGAAAAAAGATTTGCACCCAACAAGCTACAGACCAGTTGTTTTTAAAGACATGTCTAACGAATATGCTTTCTTAACAAAATCTTGCGTAGATACTAAAGAAACTATTAAATGGGAAGATGGTAATGAGTATCCTCTTTATAAATTAGAGATCTCTCATACTTCACACCCTTTTTATACTGGTAAAATGAAATTGGTTGATACTGCAGGACGTATCGATAAATTCAAAAACCGTTACGCTAAGAAATAATTTTAGCAACAAAAAGCATTTTTTAAAGTCCCTTTGCCAAAAGCATCGGGACTTTTTTTATTTTTGTTGCTTATGACAATCAATCTTTTTGATGATGCCAGCTGGATGTCTTTACGTCCGCTTACGTTTACCAGGCCTGTGGCCGATCTGCGCATTGGTATTTTAACCATTGCAGAAAAATGGGCGAAACACTTAAAAGCCGACTTTGGCTTTCAAACTCAGGACTACCTCTCCGTAAAATTTGCTCCAAAATCTAACGCCAGTTTGTTTATAAACGGGTCGGTTTGCCCTGATGATGATTTGCTTAATGCCATTACTGTGCTTAAAAGCGGTGAAGTATTATTGGCTGGCGATGTTGTTTTGGCTTTTAGGAATAGCGAGGTATTAACTTATCAGCAGGCTCAAATGCAGTTAAAGCCGGTTGATTATCAATTAAATTTCACCAGGATTAGCTACCCCGAGCATATTTTTGGGAATAACCCTGCCGAGATCAGAAAAGATTTTAAGTTGTTAACCGAAGGTCGTACCTCGGCAAAATTAAGCAGTACCAACCAGTTGTTAGGGAACGATATTTTTCTGGAGGAAGGCGCTAAGGTAGAGTGTAGCGTATTGAATAGTGGTTACGGACCCATTTATATCGGTAAAAATGCCGAAGTTTGGGAAGGCAGTTTAATAAGAGGCTCTTTTGCTCTTTGCGAAAATTCATCGGTAAAAATGGGTGCTAAAATATATTCAGGTACTACCATTGGTCCGAACAGCCGTGCTGGAGGTGAAATTAATAATTCGGTAATTTGGGGCAACTCAGCCAAAGGTCACGAAGGTTACCTGGGTAATTCGGTAATGGGCGAGTGGTGCAACATTGGTGCCGATACCAACAACTCGAATTTAAAAAATAATTATGCTGAAGTAAAGCTTTACAATTATGAAAGCAAAAAAATGCGCAATACCAACCTTCAATTTTGTGGGTTAATTATGGGCGATCATGCCAAAAGCGGTATTAATACCATGTTTAACACTGGTACTGTAGTCGGAATTGGAGCTAACGTTTTTGGTGCCGGTTTTCCTCCACACCACATTGCCGATTTTAGTTGGGGTGGTGCTGCTGGTTTCGAGGCTTATAAATTGCATAAAATGTTCGAAACAACCGAAAAGGTGTTTGCAAGAAAGGATGTGGCCTTTAATGAGGTAGAAAAAAACATCCTGACAAAAGTATTTGAATTAACCGAATCGTATAGACGATTTTAATATAAAATCTGATCTGAAAAAGATCAACCAACCATTAAATAATACAAAATGAGAAAAAAGATTGTTGCCGGTAACTGGAAAATGAACTTAGATTATAACGAAGGTGTTTCGTTATTCAGTGAAATCGTAAATATGGTTAGAGATGAGCGCAAGGGCGATCAGTTAGCAATCATCTGTTCACCATTTATCCATTTAAACAGCCTGGCAAAATTGGGTGGTAATGATGTTAAAATTGGCGCTCAGAATATCAGCGATAAAGAAAGTGGTGCTTATACAGGCGAAACTTCTGCCAAAATGGTTAAATCTGTTGGTGCAGAATATGTTATTTTAGGTCACTCAGAGCGCAGACAGTATTTTGCTGAAAGCGACGCTTTATTAGCAGAAAAAACTAAAGTTGCTTTAGCTAACGGCTTAACGCCAATTTTTTGTATCGGCGAAACTTTAGACGAGCGTAACAACGGAAGTTACTACGAAGTATTAAAAAAACAATTGGTAGAAGGTATTTTCGGTTTAACTGAAGAAGATTTCAAGAAAATTGTAATCGCTTACGAGCCGGTTTGGGCTATTGGTACAGGTTTAACCGCTTCACCAGAGCAGGCGCAAGATATTCATGCTTTTATACGTAGCGAAATTCATGCAAAATATGGTTTCAACGTGGCTGATGATACAACTATTTTGTATGGCGGTAGCTGTAACCCAGGTAACGCAGCAAGCTTGTTTGCCCAAAAAGATATCGATGGTGGTCTTATTGGTGGTGCATCATTAAAATCGCGCGATTTTACAGATATTATTAAAGCATTAAACAGCTAATGCAATATACAAAAGCAATATTTACATTTAAAAGTATCGAAGACTATCAGCAGGATTTGCTTATTAGCGATCTTGCCGATTTAGGCTTCGATACTTTCGAAGATAGCGAGGGAGGTTTTACAGCTTTCGTAATCAAGGATAACTTTAACGAGCAGGAACTGAAAGATTTGCTGGCTAATTATAGTGATGAATTTACAACAGATTATACTTTAGAAGATGTTGCAGATGAAAATTGGAATGCCGAATGGGAGAAAAATTTTAGTCCGCTGGTAATTGATGATGTGTGTTACGTAAGGGCAACTTTCCATGAGCCACAGCCATCTTTCCCGTACGAAATCGTAATCGATCCGAAAATGTCATTCGGTACCGGTCACCACCAAACTACAACGATGGTGATGCAGTATATTCTGGCTGCCGATGTAAAAGATAAAGCCGTATTAGATATGGGCTGTGGTACAGCCATTTTGGCTATCCTTGCTGCTAAATTAGGTGCAAAAAGTCTGGTAGCTATCGATTATGATGATATTTGTTATCAAAGTGCTATAGAAAATGCTGCGCTTAATAAGGTAGACAATTTAACAGCACTCTGCGGCAGTAAAGAAGTGATTCCGGACGAAGTGTACGATGTTATTTTTGCCAACATCAACAGGAATATCCTTTTAGATCAGATTCACCGCTATGCCGAAGTATTGAAACCATCAGGCAAGATTTTCTTCAGCGGTTTTTATCTCGATCCGGATTTAAGTATGATCACTGCTGAATGCGCTAAATATGGTATTAAATATATCGACCATAAGCAAAATGGTGAGTGGGTAGCGGCACAATTTGAGAAAAGGTAGAAGGATGGAAGGTTGAGGGTTTAAGGTGGAAAGCAGAAAATTTAATAGTTGTTCTCATATCTCAAATCTAACCTCTCAAATCTAAAATATTAAAAATATGCGTATACATTTTATTGCAATAGGTGGAAGTGCGATGCACAATCTGGCTATTGCCCTGCATAAAAAAGGTTATCAGATTACCGGTTCGGATGATGTGATTTTTGAGCCTGCGAAATCCCGTTTGGATAAATATGGCTTGTTGCCGGCCGAAATGGGTTGGGATGATAGCCGCATTACCAGCGATTTGGAAGCGGTTATTTTGGGGATGCATGCCCGGATCGATAACCCTGAGTTGTTGAAGGCACAGGAAATGGGCGTTAAAATCTATTCATATCCCGAGTACATTTACGAACAAAGCAAAAATAAATTACGTGTAGTTATTGGCGGTAGTCATGGTAAAACAACCATTACCAGCATGATTTTGCATGTGCTAAATTATTATAATCGTGATTTTGATTACTTAGTTGGTGCACAACTGGCTGGTTTCGAAACCATGGTGAAAGTAACAGCAGAAGCGCCAGTAATGATTATTGAAGGTGATGAGTATTTATCGTCGCCGATTGATAGAAGGCCTAAATTTCACCTCTATAAAGCCAATGTTGCTGTAATTAGCGGTATTGCATGGGATCATATCAATGTTTTTCCTACCTATGCCGATTACACTGCACAGTTTGATAAATTTATCGATACAATTGAAGAAAATGGTACCCTGATTTATTGTGAAGCAGATGCTGATTTAAATGAGATTGTAAGCCATTCAAAGGCTAAGGTAAATAAAATTGGTTACGCCATTCCTGAACATGAAATTAAGGATGGAATTACTTATTTGCTTCCTGAAAACACAGCTTTAAAAGTTTTTGGCGACCATAATTTAATGAACCTGAACGCTGCCAGGCTGGTGTGTGCACAACTGGAAATAGACGAAGCTGAGTTTAATACCGCTATTTCTTCTTTTACTGGTGCTGCAAAACGTCTAGAAGTTATTTCAGTCGATGCTTCGACCAATGTGTATAAAGATTTTGCACATTCGCCATCGAAATTAAAAGCTACAATTGATGCCGTTAAAACACAATTTACCAATCGTAAGCTGGTGGCCTGTATCGAATTGCATACTTTTAGTAGTTTGAATAAGGATTTCTTAAAAGAGTATGCCGGTGCTATGGATAAAGCCGATGATGCCATTGTGTTTATCGATGTTAAATCTTTTGAGCAGAAGCAGATGGAGCCATTTTCAGAAGATGATGTTCAAAATGCCTTCCATAATCCAAAACTGAAATTTTTTAACGATGCTGAAAAACTAAAGGCCTACTTACTGAGCCTGCATTATGCCGATACCAACTTATTAATGATGAGTTCTGGTAATTATGCTGGTTTTGATTTGCCCGAGCTGGCAGCTGCATTAAATAAATAGATATTAGATGTGAGATTTGAGAGAGGAGATTTAAGCCAGTAGTCTTCTCAGATCTCATGTCTAACCACTTAAATCTATACCCAGTGTCTCATATCTCAAATCCAGTATCTCATGTCTAATCAGATAAAAAGCATAGGAGACAACATTAAGCAATGCAGGCATTCCTTAAATTTAAGTCAGGCCGATGCCGCTAAGAAACTGAATATCTCTACTCCGGCCTTTTGTAAAATCGAAACAGGTCAAACCGACCTTAATATTTCCCGCTTACAACAAATTTCAAAAGTCTTTAAAGTTCCTGTAGCTCAGTTGCTTGGATTGTCTGCAGCTCTTGATACAGCTGGAGAGCTGGCTATGCTAAAAAAAGAACTGATGGAAAAAGATGAAGAAATCAATAAACTACGTAAAAAGGTAATTGATCTGTATGATAAACTGGGGATGTGAAATTGTTTAATTTTGACTATTTGTCATGTTAAAATTATTATTCTGAATAAAATTCATTTTTTGTTAATTAATAATGATTTTTATTCTAAATGTTTGTAGTTTTATAATATGGTAACGGAAAACAATTTTAGTCTCGATCATATTGATCTGGCTATCCTCAGATTGATGCAGGATAATGCACGTATTTCAAATGTCGATTTAGCAAAGGCGCTTGAGCTGGTTCCATCAGCTGTGCTGGAGCGGGTAAAGAAACTTGAAAAGAAAAATGTAATTACGCAGTACAATGCCCGGATCAATCCGGATGCAGTCGGACTAAAATTACTGGCTTTTATTTCTTTAAAATCATCGCAAAGTTTAGGCTGCAGCGATACGGCGAACGAACTGGCTAAAATTGCGGATGTGCAGGAGGTACATGTAATTGCAGGTGATGATTGTTTTCTGGTAAAAGTACGAACGGCCGATTCAGCTTCACTGATGGCTTTGCTGCGCGATTCTTTTAGTAAGGTACCCAATATTCTTTCCGTTAAAACTACCATCGTATTGGAAACGGTAAAAGAACAGCAAAAATTAGTAATCCCAGAAAAATAACATCATGACAGATTTAAACAAAAAAGCATCGCCGGTAATGGTTTACCTGGCATTTGCGATCGTATATATAGTTTGGGGCTCCACCTATTTTTTTATCCAGAAGGCACTGGCCGGTTTTCCACCTTTTGTTTTGGGAGTAGTCAGGTTTTTTATAGCTGGTATTTTAATGTTGGGCTGGTGTAAATTTAAGGGAGAAGATATTTTTAACCTCAAAACCATCAAAATTGCCACGGTAAGTGGTGTTTTAATGTTAGGGTTGGGAAATGGTATTGTAATTTGGGTAGAACAGTTTATTCCTAGCGGTTTAGTGGCTATTATGGTGGCTTCGGCTGCAATCTGGTTTGTTATTTTAGATAAATCGCATTGGAAAGAAAACCTTAGCAATAAATACATTGTATCAGGACTTGTAATTGGTTTTTTAGGAGTGGTGTTGCTTTTTGGTAACCAGCTCATACAAGCACTTGATAAGCCACAGAGTAATCTGCAAATTATTGGTATGGTGTTACTTGTTTTCGGACCGGTTGCTTGGGCTGGGGGCTCACTTTATTCTAAATATCATCCTACAACCGGTAGTTCAGTTTCGGTAAATACGGGTTGGCAAATGCTAATGGCGAGTGTTGCTTTTTTACCCGGTAGTTTCATTAAATCAGAATTTAAAACGCTTGATTGGGAAAGTATTCCTCTCGATGCGTGGTTGTCTATCGTTTATCTCATTTTATTTGGCTCAATAGCTGCGTTTAGCGCTTATGTATGGCTGTTAAAGGTGCGTCCGGCTACGCAAGTAAGTACTTATGCTTACGTAAACCCTGTGGTGGCTGTTTTATTGAGTTTAACTTTTACTAACGAAGTAATTGGTGTAACACAGGTGATTGGCCTGGCTATTATTTTAGGAAGTGTGCTTTTGATTAACCTGCCGAAATATAAAAACGCATAGGTTGTTTTTAACACAATATAGTTATCGTTTGTAACGAGGATCACATTTGTAATGTGATAGAAGTAAAATGTTTTCTTGAACTAACAAGAACCGTCCTTTTGATCCGATAGCTATCGGATCAAAAGGACGGTATTAAGATTAAAATATCTTCCGCATGGTTAAGTGTTTTTTACCAAAGGTTGCGCCTGTAGCTTTATGAATAGCAATCATTTGTTCGTTAAAATCGCCAACCCAACTTAATTCCAGTTCTTTGTACTGGTTTTTGGGTAATACATACTCACCTAAACGGATAAAAAGAACCGACTCCAAGCCATGTTTCTGAAATTTCGACTTTGTACCCATTACAATTGCGCGCATTCTGTTTACGCCAACCCAACGCCTGTAAGCAAACTTCAATTTCTCTAGCAAGCCTAGTTTTCCGTCAAAACCTTTAATCATCTGGTTTGCATCTGGGATAAGTACCACAAATGAGGCTGGTTCGCCATTATAATACGCAAATTGGATTAAATGCTCGTCCATAATGGGCTCCATGCTTTTAAAGCTTTCCTGCAGGGTTTCTTTTTTTATCGGCACAAAGTTTTCAAAATCCTGCCAGCCATCGTTATAGATTTCCATCAGATCGTTAATGTATTTCTCTGAATTGGCTTTGCTGAAATACTCGAAAGTATAGCCTGGTTTATTTCTTACCCAATTGGCAATTTTTGTAAAACGCTCAGGAAAGGGGATGGTAAGGTTAATATGGTTGGTTAGTTGCTCATATTCGGTAACGAAACCATACTTTTCAAAGAATTTTTGATAGTAAGGGAAATTATAATTCATACCAAAGGAAGGAGGGGTAAAGCCCTCGACCAGTAGGCCCCAGAAACTATCGTTCTCGCCGAAATTAATTGGGCCATCCATTGCTTTCATGCCGTTTTCGGTTAACCAGGCTTTAGCTGTATCGAACAATAGGAATGCCGCTTTCTCATCATCAATGCATTCAAAAAAGCCCATTCCACCGGTAGGTTGTTCGTACTTATGCGCCTTTTTTTCGTTAATAAAAGCAGCCACTCTACCAATTAGCTTTCCGGTATCATCTTTTAAAACCCAGCGTGTACATTTTCCATGAGCAAAAAAGTTGTTTTTATCTGGGTTGAACACGTTTTCTACTTCACTATCCAGCGGACAGATCCAGTTTTTATCGTTTTTGTAAAGAAATTTGGGTGTATTGAGAAAGTCTTTTTTTAAAGATGGGCTGCTTACTGGTATAATTTGCATGAACAGATTTTAAAATTAAAAAGCATCCAACCAAGCGGTAGGATGCTTTTCAAATATATGTTTTTTAAATATTAATAATCGTCGTCATCGTCATCGAAATTATCGAAGTTATCAAGGTCGTCTAACGGCATGTCAAAATCATCGTCGTCATCATCGTCTTGAGACTTCTTTTTCGTAGTTTGAATATCGTCATCTTCAAGATCATCGTCTTCGTCTACCTGTTTCTTGGTAGTCGGCTTTGCTGGGAGTTTCTTTGGCGCTTTCATAACACAAAAATAAAAATTGCTTTTATACTTTAAAATTACAAAAAAACTTTTTTTAATAACAATCTGGAAGCAAAGAAATTAAATTATTTATTCAACATTTTCGCCTACTGTATTTTCCTCTTTTACTATATCTTTTAGCTGCGGAAGCTGATTTAAGCTGTTTAAACTAAAATAATCCATAAATAAAGGACTGGTACTGTAAAGAATAGGCCTGCCCGGAGTTTCTGCTTTTCCATCGATACTGATCAGTTCTTTTTCGAGTAAACGCTGTACTGAATAATCAGAATTTACTCCCCTTATTTGTTCGATCTCGAGTTTGGTAATGGGCTGGCGATAGGCAATGATGGCCAACGTTTCCATAGCAGCCTGACTAAGTTTTTTCTTTGAGCGGTGTAGTTGCAGCTGGTTAACGGTTTCATGGTAATCTTTTTTAGTGAGGAACTGATAACCATTGTTTAAATACACCAGCTCTATAGCAAAATCGTCGTGACTGTATTTTTCTTTAATCTGATCAATGCTTTCGAAAACCTGGGTTTCGATATGTTCTGTTTCGAAAACAGCATTTAAGGCAAGTATAATCTCCTGTACGCCTATGCTTTGAACGGACGAGAATACCAGGGCTTCGATGTGCCTGGTGATATTGGAATTGGGCATATGCAAAAATAAAATTTTTGGGCATAAAAAAAGCGGTCTCGCTTCTAAAAACAAGACCGCTTTCAACACACAAATGAAACCTGAATTAAGATATAGTTTTAGGTTAGGTTATTAAATATCTATATCAATTCTATAAGAACGTCTTTGATAAACACTATCGTTTATTTCTATCACAAGTTTAAGGCTAATCGGGCTTCTGTGAAACTCTTATTTAGTGAGTGGTATTAATAATTGAGTAAACGGTAAATTTCCTATTTTAACGGTATAGAAATAGATACTGTTGTACCATTTGTAGTGTTTTGACGTACACTTAAGTGTATAGGTTTTGCTCCAATCTGACCTAAAAGGTGCAATCTTTCTTTGGTAAGCTGCATGCCTTTGCTAATATGGGTTTCTTTTTTATTCTTTAAAGAGTTATCAATACCTACACCATCGTCAATAATTTCGATGTTTAAATAAAAAGCATCCCGCAGTTTAATGTTGATCTGAATTTCGCCACCGGTTTCTTTAGGCATAATGCCATGCCAGATAGCGTTTTCCACATAAGGCTGCAATAACATAGAAGGAATAAAGGTTTCTTCCTGGTCGATATTTTGGTCAATAGTAAAAATATAATCGAGTTTATCGCCAAAACGGTTTTTTTCCAGTTTAAGGTATAGGTTGAGATATTCAAGTTCCTCTTCCAACGAGATGTAACTCTTGGTACAAATTTCCAGATTCTTTCTGATCAGGCGCGCAAAACCAGTTAAAACCTTGTTTGCCGAAGCCGTATTTTGGGTATTAATGTAATGTTGAATGGAATTCATTACATTAAATACGAAATGTGGATTCATCATAGCCTGCAGGGCTTGTTGCTCCAGCATCAGTACTTTGTTTTTTAGCAGCAACTGTTCCTGTTCTTTGTCTTTTTGTTTACGGGTAATGTAAACGGCTACTTTATAAAAAATATAGGCCACCAGCAAAATTAAAATAGACAGGAACCAAAGGCTTTGCCAGAAATGTTTTTTAATGGTAAAAGCAATTTTTGCAGGTTCGCCCCAGTTGCCGTTCTGGCTTTTGGCACTTACTTCAAAAACATAATCGCCAGCCTGCAAGGAGGAAAAATCGAGGCGACGTGTACGGGTTTCAACCCAGGCCAGGTTTTCATTCAAACGGTAACGGTAGGTAATATCGCTGGTGGTAAAATCAACTGCACTAAAGGTAAACAGAATGGTATTGTTACCGGTTTCGAAGGTGAAATTGCCCTGGTTTACAGGTAAGCGTTCATTGTCTTTAATAATAGAGGTTACATATACCTTCGGCAGGTTTTTTATGCTGTTTTTGTTGTTGTATTTAAAGAGAATGAGACCTTTGTTAGTCGCAAAGTAGGCGGTACTATCATCAATAAACAAACTGTTTACATCGTCGCTTAAAAGGTCTTTTCCGTAATCGAAATTGGCGACACTTGGTTCATCGGGATAGCTGGTAATTTTATTTACTCCCTTGTTGGTAAGTACCCATATTTCACTATTCTTTACAAAAATTTTGGTACAGATATTATTAGTTAAACCGTCTTTTTGGGTTATCTGGTTCCTGATTTGATTGTCTTTATAAAAAATTAGTCCGTAACCATCGGTTGCCAGCACCAAAGTACCATCAGCAAGCTGCTGGATATCGTTGATCCGCTTGGTAAGCAGCGGATGGTTTTCAAAATGCTTGATTAATTTTCCTTTAATTAATTGTGAAAGACCATTGATGTTAGAGAACCAGAGATTGCCATCGCGATCGTAAAAAACATGGTAGGAACGGTCTTTAAAAAAGTCTTCCTTTTCGCGGTATTTTGCCGCATTAAATTCGAATTTATTCTTT
Source organism: Pedobacter sp. KBW01 (assembly GCF_003852395.1). Taxonomy (NCBI): domain Bacteria; kingdom Pseudomonadati; phylum Bacteroidota; class Sphingobacteriia; order Sphingobacteriales; family Sphingobacteriaceae; genus Pedobacter; species Pedobacter sp. KBW01. Next base: position 96,821 of record NZ_QAJQ01000004.1, on the reverse strand, counting down.
CTATCGGCCAGGAATACAACCCCTGAGGAAAGCGCCAGTGCCAAATGATTGTTGTTTTCGCCAACACTAAAGTGCTTAATTACGAACATGGAGTTGTTCGATTCTTTTAAATAATTTACTTCTTCGGTGCTGTTATAAATGTTTTTAAAAACACCCATGCCGTAATCGGAGGCAAAATAAATTGATTGGTCTTTTGGATCGAAAGTAATCTGTTTAATGGTTTTGTACTTTTTAAAATCGTCTAAACCAATTTCATCAACCTGGTAGTTGTTAATGGTTAAAACATCAATTACCGCATCATCGGTGCCCAGCCAAAGCCTGTTTTTTCCGTCTTTGGTAATGCTTTTAATTACATTGCTGCTTAAACCAGATTCAGCATCAATAATAGACAGGCGGTTGTTTACATTGGGCAGCATATAAATCCCCTGAGTGGTGGCAAACCACATGTTCTGGTTGTTATCTTTAATTACCTGGTTTACCGGTATATCCTGAAGATATTGTACCGTTTTTCCGTTTTTATTTAGGGCAAAGGCACCATTGGCATTGGATAGCCATACTTCTTTGGTACTGTTGTCATAATAAAAATAGCCCGACATATTTTTGATCAGGTTTTGTGGAATGGCAATTAAATCGTTAATATGGCCATGCTTAAATTCTTTTAATCCGGCATTATCGAGATAGAACATCGATTTGCGAGCAGTATTGGCCGCAGCCATGTAAGATAGCGGAAGTACTTTCGATTTGATAAGCGAAAATGTTTTTCCATTAAACTGTTGAACGCTTTGATCGCTATAGGCCAGTATATTTCCCTGTTCATCTTCATGGATAAAAGCATTGATAAACTTGTCGTTAGGATTGGGCGAGATGTATTTTTTAATCGTTTTTCCATCCCAGCAAACAATTAGATTCGCATTTGTTCCCAGCCAAATCCTGCCGATCTTATCTATTAAAAAAGAGACGATTACAGTATTGAAGCTTAGTTTTTTTAAAAGCTGATCGTTGTTCCGGTTATAAAATTTACCTTCTTTTAAATAACTTAGCTGACCATTAAGTGCAAAAAACCACAGGCGACCATCTTTGTCCTCTTTCATCTGGAGGATTTGTGTATCAGGCAAGCCATCTTCAATGGTGAAATTCTGAAAATTTGTGCCATCAAAGCGGCTTAATCCGTTGTCTGTTGCAATCCAGATAAAGCCTTTTTTGTCTTGTAAAATGTAGTAACAGTTGTTACTGGCCAGGCCACTTTTTGCATTGTAGTGGGGTAGGTAAGTGGTTTGTGCAAGTAGTGTTTTGGACTGGGAAAAGATCAAAAACAAAAGGCAAAGTGCAGAGAAATATCGGCCGAGATTTAACTTCAATAATGCGTTTTTAGCTTGTTTTCTGAACGCTATGCGGTATTTAATGCTCACTGTTCGCCTTTGTAAATAGTTTTATTTTTTCGAAGAAATCGCTGGCCCTGCGGCGCGAAATATTAATGCTTTCGCCATTTTTTAGAAAGACCTGCAGCCCGTTTTTAGAATTGTATTCTTTTAAGTGGTTAAGGTTAATAATACTCGATTTATGGATCCTAACGAATTGATCTGTTGGTAAAAGCTCTTCAAATTCTCGTAAAACTTTCGAGACGGTTATTTTATCGTGATTATTTAAGTGCACAATTGAATAATTGCTATCTGCTTCGATATAAATGATGTCGTCAATGTCGATCATTTTGAAGCCTTGGCCATAGGGCAGCGTTAGTTTTTTAATCTCTGTTCTGGAGCTTAAACTCGAAGCTAAATTATGGATTCTTTCGTCGTTTTCGTTCTGCCCTTTAAAGCGTTTAATGTGTTGGAAAACCTTTTCTACAGCTACCGTAAGCTCGTCAATATCAATGGGTTTTAATAAATAATCTAATGCATTTGCCTTAATTGCCTTGAGGGCATACTGATCGTAAGCGGTGGTAAAAATAACCGCTGCATTGTGCTTTTGTGCATCAGGAATTAGCTCAAAACCATTGCCGCCAGGCATGGCAATATCTAAAAAAATCAGGTCAATAGGATGGTGGGCTAAAATGTCTTTTGCCTCCGCTACAGACCTTGCTATGCCGGTAATTTCTACCTGTGGGCAATTCTGTTGCAGTAAAAAAAATAACGATGATCGGGCAAATTCCTCATCATCAACAATAATGGCTTTTAAGGTCGTCATAGCAATACGATGGTGAATGTATTAAAATCGGCTAACAAAAAAAAATACAATCGTAAAAAACCAGTGCTCTGATTGTCACGTATGTATCATCAAACGAATTCAAAACCACTAACATAGATTACTATGAAAAACAATGAACTAGAAACAAAAAATGAACTTCGGGAAGAAAGTTTGTTTGAGAAAACCGTTGGAAGAAGATCTTTTCTTCAGTACGCGGGTGCAGGAGCTGCCGGTATTGCATTGGTAGCTGCCGGTTGTAAAAAAGATCGTGGCTATCCAGATATGAACACCGGTGCAACTTTAGATTTTAAAGATGATTTTGGTGTTTTAAATTATGCCTATGCTTTAGAACAATTAGAAGCTGCATTTTATGTTAAAGTAGCTTCTGCACCTCCGGCAAGTTTTACCACAGCGCAAAAAGCATACTTCCAGGATATTCAGTTTCATGAAATTGCACACCGTGAGTTTTTCAAAGCGGCTTTAGGTACAGCTGCAATTGGCAGTTTGGAAGTTGATTTCTCCTCAATTGATTTTACAAGCTCAACCAGTGTTTTAGGTGCCGCCATGGCTTTCGAAGATTTGGGTGTTTCGGCTTATAATGGTGCCGGGCCAAGAATTAAAAATGGTACTTATTTATTGTTAGCAGGTAAAATTGTTTCGGTTGAAGCCCGCCATGCTGCTTACATCCGCGATTTAATCTCAAACGGATCATTTGCAGATTTGAATAGCCTTGCACCACTTGGTGCCAATAATGCTGGAGGCCTGGATGCTGCTTTAACACCTGATAAGGTTTTGGCAATAGCTGGCAAGTATATTAAAACCAAAATTAATGTAGTCAATCTTTAACCCTTAAAACTGAAATCATGAATATCGTAAATATATTAGAAGAAATTGAAAAAGTAGATGGTGAAATCTATGAAAGGTTAAATCCGAGAAGAGCCGCAATGAAAAGCTTTTTCAACATGGGAAAGAAAATTTCATTGGCAGCAATGCCGCTGGCTTTGGGTTCTATGTTTCAGAAGGCCTATGGACAAACTGCGCTGCCAACTGCAGTAGTTGATGTTTTAAATTTTGCCTTATCGTTAGAGTATCTGGAATATCATTTTTATAACCATGCTTTATTGGGTACTGATGTTACTTTTACTTACCCAACAACGGCTGCAAAAACCGCCATTACCACCATTCGTGATCATGAAAAAGCGCATGTTGATTTGTTGGTAGGCGCTTTGGGAAGTTCTGCGCGTGCACCTATTGCTTATGCCGATACCGATTTTAGAGCGGGTGGTACATTTGCTACGGTTTACACCGATTACAATACTTTTTTAGCAGTAGCACAGGGTTTTGAAGATACCGGTGTTAGGGCATATAAAGGCCAGGCAGGAAACTTACTGGTTAGTCCGGGCGTACTGCAAACTGCTTTACAGATTCACTCGGTAGAAGCCCGTCATGCGTCGCACATTCGCCAAATGCGTACAGCAGCTGGTACAACGGTTTATAAACCATGGGTTAGTCTTGGTGCTTCAGGTCAGGCAAATGATTCGGGTGTACCACAGGTAGATGCAGTATATGCTGGTGAAGATTTAACGGTACAGGCAAATGTTAACATTGCCAATATTACCGGTGCACCGAACGCAACTGCCGCTAAACTGGCCGCGGTAGAAAGTTTTGATGAACCTTTAGATAGGGCTAGCGTGATAACAATTGCTAATTTGTTTTTACAACCGGGTAAAAAATTATCGTAGCCAAATAGATTATTGAGCAGGTAATGTTTAGTTTAAGGTAGGGAAGCGGCGTTTGGGCTGTTTCCCTTTTTTTGTGAGGTATACAAATAGAATCGCTAGTTTTTAAACCATATTGTACTCAGGAATATGTCTTTATATTTTACGCTTTTTCCATCGGGAAGGATACACGAAAAACTATATGAGGTGCCATCTAAAAAACAAACATTCATGAAAAGGCTAAGCTTGTTTACTTCATCGCGAGCCACTACAGCATAAGCCCTTTGGCCACTTACCATTATCAGCTTTGGACTTTCAAATTTATATTTTGGAAATGAACCGCTTATACCTACTACAAAATCGTCTGCAAATTTTTGCTTTTCAATTTCAGCATTCAAAGTTGCTAAATCTAATTGTGTAATTGGAAGCAGGTCAACTCTGGAGCTAACATAAATGATCCCTGTAGAATCTTTAATTGCATAGGAAGTCTCATTAACTTTTCTTGGCTGGGTGGGAAAGCTAACACTTACCTTTTCGGTAATCTGTTGTTTAAACCACTTGTTTTGGGCGTTTAATTTGAGAACTCCAATTATCAGCAGTAGTATAAGTGTTGTTTTTTTTAACATGAGCGTGTTTTTTATTTAGTATGTAATTACCTGTTCTTCCAAATGTTCGGGTAAATCTCTGTAGTTGTATTTTTGCCCACGTAATTGTGGCTCAAAACCAGCTGCCCTGATCGATTGCTGAATACCATTTGCGGTAAAGCGGTGTGGTGCACCTGCTGCCGAAACCACATTTTCTTCGATCATAATTGACCCGAAATCGTTAGCGCCTGCATGTAAACACAATTGTGCTGTTGTTTTACCAACGGTTAACCAGCTAGCCTGTATGTTTTTAATATTGGGTAGCATAATACGGCTAAGTGCAATCATGCGGATATATTCATCGGCAGTTACGGTGTTGCTAATGCCGCGCAATCTTTTTAATAAAGTACCATCGTCTTGAAAAGGCCATGGTATAAAGGCTAAAAAGCCGTTTGCATCAGCAGGTTTTTCACTCTGTACCTGGCGTATCCAAACCAGGTGCTCGAAACGCTCTTCAATGGTTTCTACATGGCCAAACATCATGGTTGCCGAAGTGGTAATATCTAACTGATGACAGGCACGCATTACATCAAGCCATTCCTGGCCACCGCATTTCCCTTTAGAAATTAAGCGGCGCACACGGTCGTTTAAAATTTCGGCACCAGCCCCAGGTAAGGAATCCATACCGGCCTCTTTTAGTGCTTTTAAAACTTCAGTATGGCTAATGCCTTCTAATTTTGCAACGTGTGCAATTTCAGGCGGACCTAAAGCATGAAGTTTTAAATCAGGATATAATTCTTTTAGTTTTTTAAAAAGATCGGCATAAAAGGCCAGACCTAAATCGGGATGATGACCACCCTGAAGCAATAATTGATCGCCCCCCAAACGAAAGGTTTCTTCGATTTTTACTTTATAGGTTTCGATATCAGTAATATAACTTTCATCGTGGCCAGGCCTGCGGAAAAAATTACAGAATTTACAGTTGGCAATACAAACATTGGTAGTGTTTACATTTCTATCGATTTGCCAGGTTACCTTGCCGCTGGGTACCTGTATTTTTCTCAGTTCGTTTGCCACAAACATCAAAGATGCGGTATCGGCATTATGGTATAAATGTACACCTTCTTCAAGGCTCAAAAAGTCAAAACGTAATGCCCTTTGTAGTAAATCGGCTGTATTCATAAAGCAAAAATACTAAAATGTTTATACAACAACGCTTAGTTATTATGGCAGGAAAGTAAATTTTTGACATAAAAAAAGAGCGACTGGTTAATTACAGTCGCTCTTTTTAAAGAAAATTATTTAAGGGCTAATAAAAAACCAATGGTAAAGTTGGCATCCCAGTCAAATACAAAAGTATCGCAATTGGTAGCATCTTTAATGGCTTTGTATATGTTAACGCCACTTTTGATTTTAATTTTATCAGTATTGTATTTATCAGGATCATTTAGAACTGTAAATCTTTCATCTCCGGTACGGGTTTGTTTTGCAAGTTCAAAAGGCACACCTCCGATAATGAAACAAACTTCGTGTTTTGTAGATGGGATTTTTGATGATACAGATTTAACAAGATCATATACAGCATCGTCTTTCAGGTTTTTCTCATAATACTTAGCGCCTGGTGCTTCAGATGATTTAACATCGCCATCCATCCACGAAATTTTAGTGTTGCCCGAACCAATGTCAACAACAAAAGAATTATCATAATAAGATGCAGGTAAAACACATTTTAAAGCCAGTTTACCTTCCTGTTCTGCGGTAACAAGGTTAACAACGAAGCCCATTTTCTTTAACTCAGAAACAATAGCAGTTGTTTTAGGCTCTTTTTGCGCGCCAGAACTGATTACAAAGTGAATGTTTTTAGATTTAACGCCTTTATCAAACATGGCGCCTATGTAATCTTTTAGGCCGGTTCTGATATCTGCGGTATTTGCCAAACCTTCGTAAACAAATGATTTTCCGAAATCTTTAGAGATAATTTCCCAGCGTTTTTCTTTATCAATATTTACTACAAAAGAGTTAAAACCCGAGGCACCAACCTCTACAACACCTTTATATTCACCATTTACAGGTTTTTCGGGAGTATAATTAAAACTTCTTTTGTCTTCGCTTTTAGCAGCAGCAGGTGAAGATGCTTGTTCTGTACTGTCTTTTTTACTTCCCTCAGTGTTGGTTGCGGCATCAATTTTTCCCGATTCTAAAGCCCAGTAACCTAAGCCAATGATAGGGATTGCGATAATAATTGCTTTTATAGGCCAGCGTAGTCTTGCCCAGATAGATTTTTCTTCCATTGTGATATGTTTAATTTAAGAGTTTGATTAGTCTAATAATGAAAAGCCTTTGTCTACTTTTTCTTCAGCTTTAAGTTCGTAAGAAGCATCGGTCATTCTGCTTACATTAAGCATTTTAAGGTTGCGGTCGTCTACTTTTTTGATGAATTCTTCCAATTCGCTTTGCGATGGTGCACCACCAACAGTAATGTTATTATTCTGATCTAAGAAATCGAGGTTAGAACGGATAGATGCAATATTTTGGCTAATGGCTCCTGTAGCTGCATTCATTGCCTCCTGAAAAGCCCATCCGTCTTTAATGTTAAAAACTTCTGCAAGTCCTTCAGTTGCATTTTTCATTTTTTGGGTTGCTTCCAGTTTTTTAGAAATGATCGAAATACTGCTATCCAGGGTGCTTACATAAATGCGGGCAGCGCTTTCGTTATCTTTTAAAACTTCTAAAACTTTGGCAAACTGGTTGGCATATTGTACGTAACTACGGGCATTTTGTTCTTCTGCTTCACCTTCTTTGCCTAAAAGGAAAGCTTTTGTACGCGTTTCTTTTGCATCTCTGTTTAAATCGTTTGCCTTTTCGATGTTGTTGTTTGCTGTTTCCTGTTTAGCTTTTTCATCTAAACTTGCAGCTTCAACGGTAAAGCGTTTAGCATAGGTGTATTTTTCTTCGGCAGTTTTCTGAGCTGTTTCTCCGCTTTGTACCATATCTATCCGTACACCATCAACATTGGCAATTTTATCTTTTACCCTTTTTAAAGTATCCTTTGCGTCTTTTGATAAAAGTTGCAAGGTTTCAATCGGGTTACCTCTTATAATGGCTTTTTCGCCTTTAAAAAGTAAAATTGTACCCAACCTATGTAATAAAGAAATAATTTTTGGAGCTAGTAAAAGCAATACAATTAGTATAATACTAAAAATAACCAGTAAAATACTTTTGGCTGCATAAACCAGCATAATTGGAAGAAATTTGAAAAATGCAAATGCACCTCCCAAAATTAGCGCCCAAAAAAAGATACTTGACATTACCTTTTTGCCTTCAGGTGTTTGTATCTGGCTGGGAAGATGATCGCCTAAAACCTGAAATATAGGCAGCTGACTTTTAATTTCGGCTGGAATATTTACATACTGATTTTTGTTTTCCATTACGTTTTCGTTAATTTTTAATCGTTAATTTATGTTTGTTTCAATAATACTCAGTGCTTTTTCTATATCGGCTATTACCTCATTAACAGCTGCATTGCCTAAAGCAATTTTCTGATCGATATCTTTCAACTGCGGATCATACTTCACATTAAGATTCTTTAAATCTTGTTCTTTATTTTGCAATTTGGCTTTCAGATCGGCAATGTTTTGTTCAATAGTTTTAATTTCGTTTATCAAATCGTTTTTTTCATCAATCAGGCTGTTTTCCAGGTTTTGTTTTTGTTGCTGTTTCTGGCTGCTTTCCTGTTCTATAACTTTTTTTAACTCCGTGGCATAGCTTCGGCCAGTAGTTAACAGCTTTTGTTTATTTAAGTCTTTTTCTACATATTTTAAAGATGTATAAGCCGCTTTTATGGTCGAAGCATCAATGCTGCCCATTTCTGCTGCTGCATTCCAGACCTCAAAAAAATCGAGACCCGGCTCATTCATTTTTTCCAGTATGCCTAAAACTTTTACCTTCATTTGCTTAACATCGGTAACACCTATTGGGCTAACATTTTCCTTTAGATTAACCTGTGGTTGGTTAGTTACAGGTTCGGGTGTTTTTGTGCTGATGCTGGCAGGTTGCTGATCCTGCGTGGAACCAGGTGCATCACTGTCTTCGAAAATTAATTTTTTTAAACTGTTTAAAATTCCGAATGAATTTTTTGCTGTTTCCTCGCCCATGTTTACTTGATTATCTGTTGCTAAAATAGTAAAAATAGAATTGCCAGAGACCAAAATATCTTTTAATTGTATTCTCTTTATTAATCACATTCTGCTAAATGAATTATTAAATTATCTTTACCACTCTAAAATTAGGTAATGGTAGATTTTAATCGTTTTACACTAGCTAACGGGTTAAAAGTTTTGGTGCACGAAGATGCAACTACTCCGATGGCAGTTTTGAATATTTTATATGATGTGGGCGCACGTGATGAGGACCCTGATAAAACCGGTTTTGCGCATTTGTTTGAGCATTTAATGTTCGGTGGATCAATCAATATCCCCAACTACGATGAACCTTTGCAACGTGTTGGGGGCGAAAATAACGCCTTTACCAGCAACGATATTACCAACTATTACATTACGCTGCCAGCCGAAAATATCGAAACAGCATTTTGGTTGGAAAGCGACAGGATGTTGAGCCTTGCCTTTTCTGAAAAAAGCCTGGATACGCAGCGCAATGTAGTAAGCGAAGAATTTAAGCAGCGTTACCTGAACCAGCCTTATGGCGATGTTTGGTTAAAACTACGTCCGCTGGCGTATAAAAAGCACTCGTATCGCTGGGCAACCATTGGTAAAGAACTTTCGCATATAGAAAATGCTACTATGGATGATGTGAAAGCATTTTTTAAGAAACATTATACCCCACAGAACGCTATTTTGGTTGTAGGTGGAAATGTGAAAACCGAAGATGTGAAAAAACTGGCGGAGAAATGGTTTGAGCCTATACCGGCCGGAGAGAAATACCACAGGAATTTGGTTCAGGAAGAACCACAAACAGAAGCCAGGCAAGAAACCATTAAAGCAAATGTTCCCTTAAATGCCATTTATATGGCTTTTAAAATGCCTGGCAGATTGAATAATGATTATTATGCTTTCGATTTACTTTCCGACGTTTTATCACGCGGACAATCGTCGCGTTTATACAATAGCCTGCTTAAAGAACAACAGCTTTTTAGCGATATTAACGCTTATATTTCGAGCAGTTTAGATCCGGGTTTGTTTATTATTGAAGGTAAACTGGTAGAAGGCGTAGCCATAGAAACAGCCGAAAAAGCCATATGGACTGAACTGGATAAATTAAAAACCGAACTAGTTTTAGATACCGAGCTTACTAAAGTGAAAAACAAAGTAGAATCTATCCTCGTATTTTCGGAAATGAGCTTGCTTGATAAAGCGATGAATCTGGCTTATTACGAATTGTTGGGCGATGCAGCCTTACTGAATAAGGAAACAGCCGAATTTTTAAAGGTTCAATCAGCCGACATTAAAAGGATTGCCAACGAAACCTTTGGCAAAAAATCATCATCAACCTTATATTATTTAACTGAAGAACATGCTTAACAGACAACAAGCGCCTGATTTTAAGCAGGTATCTGCTATAAATTTTATCCAGCCTGAAAAAAGGTTATTAGCCAATGGTGTACCTGTTTTTACTATTTATTCGGGTGAGCAGGATTTGGTACGGATTGAATTTATTTTTGAAAACGTTAACTGGAAACGTGAAAAACCCTTACAGGCTATCGCTGTAAATACCTTAATAAATAACGGAACCAACAAGCTATCGGCCAAAGAAATAGCCGAAAAAATTGATTTTTACGGTGCATTTTTCCAAACCGAATATACGCAAGATCATTCATCGGTTTCGTTGTATACGCTGAATAAACATTTACATTCGGTATTGCCAATTGTAAAGGATGTTTTAACAGAAAGCCAGTTTCCGCAAAATGAATTGGATATTTATATTCAGAATCAGAAGCAAAAACTTCAGGTTAACCTTAAAAAGAACGATATCGTTTCGCGGAAAGAATTTGCGCATGCTTTGTTTGGTGAGACCGCTTACGGGGTGGATATTAAAGCACAACATTACGATGAACTAAAACGCGTGGATCTTTTAACCTACTTTAAAGCAGCCTACGCGCCAAATAATTGTACCATTGTGGTGTCAGGAAAATTTGATACAACAGGTTTTAACCTTTTAGATAGTAGTTTTGGTTACAATTGGGAAAAAAGTGAGGTGGTGAAAAACACATTTAGCTTTAATCCTACCGAAAAACAATTCGTGTATAAAGAGAAGCCTGAAGCTTTACAATCGGCCATTAGGATTGGTCAGCTGGCTATAAACCGCAAGCATAAAGATTTTCCAGGACTCCAGATCTTAAATACAGTTTTGGGTGGTTACTTCGGATCGCGTTTGATGGCCAATATCCGTGAAGATAAGGGCTATACTTACGGCATTGGTTCGGGCATATCGTCGTTGCAGCAAGCCGGTTATCTTTTTATATCGACAGAAGTTGGTGCTGATGTTTGCGGAGCAGCATTAACAGAAATTTATAAAGAGATCGATTTATTGAAAACGACACTAATAGGGGAAGAAGAACTTAATTTAGTGCGCAATTATATGCTTGGCTCGATGCTTGGCAGTTTAGAAAATGTTTTCTCGCACGCCGATAAGTTTAAAAACATTTACTTCTCAGGCCTGGATTACGATTATTATTCAAGATACATTGAAACTGTAAAAACCATTACAGCCGAAGAGTTGCTGGCTTTGGCCAATAAATACTTCACTACCGAAAGTTTTACCGAAGTGGTAATCGGGAAGAAGTAAAGCGAAGCATTTAAGCTAAGAAGTCAGGTTTTTCTTCATTCGTCGTGCTGAATTGTTTCAGTATCTATTACGAAGGATAAAAACCTGACTTCTTTTTTTGTTTACCTGTACTGGCAAAGATAAGCTGTTTGAACAGTTGCCTTTACTTTAAAAGAAGCATTGGCAGGTACTTCAAAGCTGTTGCCAGCGGTAATGGTTAGCCATTCGGTAGCATCTGGTAAAAGCGCCTCTAGCTGGCCTTCAATAACGTGCATAATTTCTTTCTGCGCAGTGCCAAAGGTATATTCGCCAGGATTGATGACACCTACAGTTGATTTACCTTCGGTTATTTCGTATCCTAAAGATTTAACGTTACCATCAAAATATTGGTTTTCAGTAATCATAGTCTAATTATAAAGTTTTTGCTAAAATAGCTTTTTGCTTATCAGCCTGATAAATTTTTTATAAAACTCTATGTATTCCGCATATTTTTCGGGTGGATATTTTTTGTTATTCATGATTTGTGAGCGATTATAAACAATCATGTTGTCTTTATAATTCTGAAATCCCAATTGTCAACAAAGCTTAATATTTGACTAAATTCGCATTTACATTTTTATTTTCCTGGTTTTTCCTTATCTTTGCCTGGCAAATAATAAATCCTAATTTATTTGCTATGCAACTCGATTCCACAAAATTTATTGCCACAGGTTTGACGTATGATGATGTACTTTTGGTACCTGCATATTCCGAAATTCTGCCACGTGAAGTAAATACATCCACTTTTTTAACGAAAAAAATTAAACTCAATGTTCCGTTGATTTCTGCCGCAATGGATACTGTAACAGAAGCTGAGCTTGCCATTGCTATTGCGCAAAATGGAGGAATAGGCATGTTACATAAAAACATGACGATTGAAAGACAAGCCAGTGAAGTTCGCAAAGTAAAACGCTCTGAAAGTGGTATGATCCAGGATCCGGTTACTTTATTAGAATCAGCAGTGGTTGCCGATGCTTTCAAAATTATGAAAGAACATAAAATTGGCGGCATTCCGGTAGTGAGTAGCGATAATAAATTAGTAGGTATCATTACCAACAGAGATCTGCGTTTTCAAAAAGACATGAAAAGACCGGTTTCTGAAGTAATGACCAAAGAAAACCTGATTACTGCCCCTGAAGGTACAACACTGGTTCAAGCAGAAGAAATTCTTCAGAACCATAAAATCGAAAAACTTCCGGTAGTAAGCAAAGATGGTTATTTAAGCGGCTTAATTACCTTTAAAGATATTTCAAAAGTTAAAAATTACCCGGCAGCTTGTAAGGATGAACGCGGACGTTTACGTGTTGGTGCTGCTGTTGGAGTAACTGCCGATACTTTGCAACGTGTGGATGCATTGGTACATGCAGGTGTTGATGTAATTACCATCGATACTGCCCACGGTCATACCAAAGGTGTAGTAGATAAATTAAAAGAAGTTAAAGCCAAATATCCTGAATTGCAGGTTATTGTAGGTAATATTGCTACAGGTGCAGCTGCAAAATTTTTAGCTGATGCCGGAGCTGATGCAGTTAAAGTTGGTATTGGCCCTGGTTCTATTTGCACCACCAGGATTATTGCTGGTGTTGGTGTACCACAATTATACGCTGTTTACGAGTGTGCCAAAGCCCTTAAAGGTACTGGTGTGCCCGTTATTGCGGATGGCGGTATTAAACATACCGGTGATATAGCAAAAGCTATTGCATCTGGCGCAAGTACTGTAATGGCAGGTTCGTTATTTGCAGGAGTAGAAGAATCACCAGGTGAAACCATTATTTACGAAGGACGTAAATTTAAATCGTACCGTGGAATGGGATCAATCGAAGCAATGGAGCAAGGATCGAAAGACCGTTATTTCCAGGATGTAGAAGATGATATTAAAAAACTCGTTCCTGAAGGTATTGTAGGCCGTGTGCCGTTTAAAGGTACATTGGCAGAAGTAATGTATCAATACATCGGTGGTTTACGTGCAAGTATGGGCTATTGTGGAGCAGCCAATATCGAAGCATTACAAGAAGCACAATTTGTGCAGATTACCGCTGCGGGCATGCGCGAGAGTCACCCGCACGATATTACCATTACCAAAGAAGCACCTAATTATACCAGGTAGGCTAATTTATATATTGAATTTAAACGGGGCATCGGTTACGATAGCCCCGTTTTTTTGTGGTTAACCTTGTAGATTTTTGAATCTGTAAGGTTTAAAAATATAAAAAATGCAAAATAAAATTTGGCAGTTATATTTTTTTAATATATTTGTCGACTAAATCTATAGATTTAATATAATAATTATGAAAACCAATCAAAAAATCTGCTCTTACTGTTGTTGCCATCCCGGAACACATACGAAATATCACCGAACGCAAAACTAATCAACAATATTTAAATCAAATACGAATAACCAATCATGAAAAAAAGCTTACCCATAATCTTTTTCTTAATACTTTTAGCAGGAGCCATTTTTGCTCAAAACCCCATAACGGGGATCATAAAAGGAGCTAATGGTACTAAAGTGCCACGTGCAACTGTAAAAATAAGAGGTACAAATGTATCTGTTATAGCCGATGAAAATGGTGCATTCAGCATCGATACAAAACAAGAACTTCCTTTTTACATTCAGGTAAGCTCGGTAGGGTATAAACCGCAGGATTTTCAAATTATAAAACTACAGGATACGCCTATTGAATTGGTACTTGTTGAAAGTGCATTGTTAGATGAGATTGTGGTAACATCGAGAAGACGTTCAGAAGTATTACAGGATGTGCCAATTCCGATTACTGTAATTGGCGGTCAGGCAGCAGAAAATGCCGGCGCTTTTAACGTTAACCGTTTAAAAGAATTGGTTCCATCAGTACAGTTATATGCTTCAAATGCCAGGAACACTACACTTAATATCCGCGGATTAGGCTCAACATTTGGTTTAACCAATGATGGTATCGATCCGGGAGTAGGTTTTTATGTAGACGGAGTTTATCACGCACGTCCGGCCGCTACCTCTACCGATTTTCTTGATATCGAGCAAATAGAAGTAATTCGTGGTCCGCAGGGTACTTTGTTCGGTAAAAATACCACTGCTGGTGCATTTAACATTACCACTACCAAACCAACCCAAACACCTAGTGCCAAAGTAGAACTGAGTGTAGGTAACTATAATTTCCTTCAGGCAAAAACATCAGTATCTGGTGGTTTAGCAAAAAACCTTGCCGCAAAAATATCAATCTCAGGTACGCAGCGTGATGGTACCATCTGGAATACCAGAGAAGAACGCAAATATAGCGGACAAAACAACCTGGGTTTCAAAAGTCAGTTATACTATACACCGTCTGATAAATTAAAGATATTATTAAGTGGCGATGTAAGTGTTCAGCACCCTGCAGGTTATCCATTGGTAATTGCAGGCGTTACCACTACCGAGCGAAGCGCTTACCGTCAATACGCTAAAATTGTGTCTGATTTAGGTTATCAGCAGCCCAAAATCGATCCTTTTTCGAGAGAGATCAACACAAATACTCCATGGAGACACAATCAATCAATTGGAGGTATATCTTTAAACGTAGATTATAAAATTGGTAACGGAACGCTGACTTCTACCACAGCTTGGAGATTCTGGAACTGGGATCCAACAAACGACAGGGACTTCTCTGAGTTAGCTGCATTAACTAAATCGCAAGGTAACTCACGCCACGATCAATATTCGCAGGAAGTAAGATATGCAGGTAACATTACCGATAAATTAAGCGGTGTAATTGGTGTATTTGCATTGGCGCAAAATTTAAAAGGACTTGCACAAACCGAAGAGGTCGGTAAAGATCAGTGGCGCTTTGTTCAAACCAGCAATACAGGTAGTCAGGCTTTATATTCGACCCCAGGCTTGTTAGATGGTTTTGGTATCAAAACCAATTCAACCATCAAATCGTTAAGTGCAGCAATTTTTGCACAGGTTGACTGGGAGTTTTTAACCCACTTCCACGTATTACCTGGATTGAGATATACCTACGATAAAAAGGATGTGAACTACGACAGGGTAACTTATGGCGGTTTACAAACCAACGATGCCGCTTTACTAGCACTTAAAGCTGCAGTATACAGCAATCAACAATTTACAACCAACGTAGATAATAATAATTTATCGGGTAACTTAACAGTTTCTTATCGTCCAAATGTTAATTTGAATATATACGGTACTTTCTCTACCGCTTATAAACCTGTAGGTGTTAACGTAGGTGGATTGCCAACAACTTCAACCGGTGCTGCTGATTTATCGGTTGCTGTGGTTAAACCAGAATATGTTCAGCATTACGAATTAGGTTTAAAAACCAGACCAGTTAGGGGCGCGTTATTAAATGTAACTGCTTTTGATACTGATATTAAAGATTATCAAACCAACGTACAGTCGCCACAGTTAGGTGTTAACAGGGGATACCTGGCTAATGCTGAAAAAGTAAATGTAAAAGGATTGGAAATTGATGGTACTTATCAGTTGGAAAGATTTTTAACCCTTAATGCAGCAGTGGCTTATTTGGATGGTAAATATGTAACTTTTACGAATGCACCACTACCGTTAGAAGAAACTGGTCATACTGAAATCATTAATGGTACAGCAACGCAAGTGGCCTTTAAAGATGCATCAGGCGGTAGATTACCAGGTATTTCTAAATGGAACATTTCAGGTGGTTCAGAGTTTAGCTTACCGGGTACTTTAGCGACCAAAGTGGGCAGATTCTTTGTTGCTGCTGATGCCAGTTACCGTTCAGATTATTCTTCAAACCCAACACCATCAAGTGTGTTGGTTGTTAAAGGCTATGGTTTGTTTAATGCCAGATTAGGCTTTAAATCAGATAAGTTTTCGTTGTTTGTTTGGAGCAGAAACATTGGCAATAGAAATTACTATGAGCAGTTACAAGCTGCAGCAGGCAACTCAGGCTTATATGCAGGCGTACTTGGCGATCCGAGAACTTACGGAGCTACTATACGCTATGCTTTCTAATTAGAATCTTTTCTCTCTTATATTTGGTTAAAAGGCGTCGGTTTATCCGGCGCTTTTTTTGTTTCTATGCATTTTTAATGCTACATATTATTTTGCAAAGCGAAGCTTTTTATATATCATTGTTTTAGGACGGGATGGCACTTCCTCGTTGGATTTTGTGAAGAATTAAAGTTTAGAGCGCCCATATAAAACCTTAACTTCGATAAATTTTAAAGTAAATGAATAAGCTTAAAGCGGTTTGTGTATATTGTGGTTCGAACTTTAATGGCGATTTACAATTACGCACTGCAATTAAACAATTGGCAGAAACACTTGTAAAACAAGAAATCAAATTAATTTATGGTGGTGGCAGCGTTGGTGTAATGGGGCTGTTGGCTAACGATGTGCTCGAAGCCGGTGGGCAGGTTATTGGTGTAATTCCACAATTTTTAATGGATAAAGAGGTGGGGCATACTGGTGTAACCGAAATGATCGTAACGGAAAATATGCACCAGCGGAAACAAAAAATGGCTGATTTAAGTGACGGTTTTGTTATCCTGCCGGGAGGTTTTGGTACCCTTGAGGAGTTTTTTGAAGTGCTTACCTGGCTTCAACTAGGCCTGCACAACAAACCAATTGGGGTGTTAAACGTTGATGGTTTTTACGATCCGTTATTTGCACAGATGGAAATCATGGTGCAGCGTAAATTCCTGAAATCGGCCAACCGCGATCTGGTTTTTAACGAAGCCGATGCCAGTATTTTAATTGATAAAATGGATCATTTTTCGGCTATACCCGATGAGGTTTGGTTCAGAGATAGGAATTTGAGTTAGAAGGAGATAAGGTTGGTAGTTTATAGTACATAGTCGGATTGACGATCAGGCCATTAGCCATTAACTATAGACCATTAACCAAAAGTCTCAATCTTTAGCTGACAGAAAAACAAATTATTAAGAAATACCTTATTAAAAGGAACTAAAACTAAAACAATGCAAATTATTACTTCACACGCAGAATTTGAACAATACCTTGGTAAGGAATTAGGCGTTTCTTCATGGCATACCATTACGCAAGAGCAGATTAACAAATTTGCTGATGCTACTTTAGATCATCAGTGGATACATGTTGATGAAGAGCGGGCACAGAATGAAGGGCCATTTAAAGCAACTATTGCACACGGTTATTTAACCCTATCGTTAATTCCTTTTTTATGGAAAGAGATTGTTGATATCCAAAACCTGAAAATGGAGATTAACTATGGAATTGAAAATTTGAGGTTTGCGCAGGCGGTTACCGTAAACAGTAAAGTAAGGTTAAAAGCTAAACTGGCTTCAATCATCAACCTGCGCGGCGTAACTAAGGTAAACATGGGTATCGAAATGGAAATTGAAGACCAGAAAAAGCCTGCTTTTAATGGAGAGGTTGTTTTCTTGTATCACTTTATAAACTAATCGCTTAGCTATTGTAGCGTTTTAATCCAGGCTTGCGTTTTAGTAAGAAATAAACTCTTCTCATGAAAAAAACTTACCAAAACGCAAGCCTTATTGTGTTGCTGTTCGCTTTAATTTTATTTGGCGCTTGTAAAAAAAATAAAGTAGAGCCAGCTACAAACGATTCATTTTTGCCAATGCAAATTGGTAACCTGTGGTATTTAAATGGTGAAAATTACACCGAAATTAAAGACTCGGTTAGGATAAACAACAAACTTTTCTACAAGTTTTTTTCTTTGATCGGTGGCGATGCTTTCTCAGTTTATTACCTGAGGATTGATGAGCAGAACCGGCTGGTTGAGAGCTATCCTGATGCTCCATTGAAAATCTTTGTGAGAGCTGATTTTAAAGCCAATGTGGGCGATAAATTTTTCACCACAGGGGATAAGGACTACAATGATAATCAAGTTACAGTTATCCAAAAAAGCGATACAGAGATGACTTTTTCGTTCGATGCTGTTTATCATCCCAATTTAAAAGGGCACCCTCATTCAATAAAATACATCAAAGGTAAAGGTTATCCGGGCAACTGGAAAAAGGTAATCATTAATGGTGTGGTTTACCAAAATTAATCTTTATCAAACTTCTTCTTTAATCTGCTAACAAGTGATGGATCATCCAGCGCCTCTAAGCTGCTCAGTTCAAGCTCAAGAGCCTTGGTGCTGATCTGGATTTCGATCAGTGAAATGATTAACGAAATCATAAAAAAGATAAGGCTTAGCGCAAAGAGTATTTCAGCTGCAGTATTCCAGGTTAAATAAATAAAAAACATACAAAACAAACAGGAGGCAAAACTGAGCACACCAAAAGCCTGCATGTTTTTGATTAATCTTAGCCTGTAACGCAGGTTTTCGATCTGTTTGTGCAGCGCTACGTTTTTATCACCATCCTCATATTTAGATTTTAAACTTCTTACTAGGCTGGCAAGGGCCAGAAACCGATTGGTATAAGCCAGCATAATTAAACTAATGGCCGGAAAAAGTAATGCAGGGATATTGATGGTTAGTTCCATTTGTTTGGTTTAACCAAAAATATCATTTTAAATGGATAATTAACCACAGAGGAAGTCATAAACGATAATCCAATCCTAAATTACGCATTTAGACTCTGTGTTCGCTGTGATTTCTCTTGTTTGCTCTGTGGTAAAAAAAACGCTTTGTACCAGAAACCGTTTTGGTCAATACTGTTTTTATAAAATTAAATTTAAATTGCCTCCATGAATATCGAATTCAATAAAAATGAGGATGTAAATAAACAGTTGGTGTACGAACTGAAAACCAGACTCAAAAAAATATACCTGGGCGGTGGCGAAAAAAATGCGGCTAAACAGAAAGAAAAGGGCAAGTTACTGGCCCGCGAGCGCATTGCCTATTTGATAGATAAAGGCTCTGATTTTTTAGAAGTCGGTGCCTTTACTGCCGATGGAATGTATAAAGAACAAGGCGGTTGTCCGGCAGCGGGGGTAGTTTGTGGTATAGGCTATGTAAGTGGCCGGCAATGTATGATTGTGGCTAACGATGCTACCGTAAAGGCAGGGGCCTGGTTCCCGATGACGGCCAAGAAGAACCTACGTGCTCAGGAAATTGCTATGGAAAACCGTTTACCTGTAATTTACCTGGTAGATAGTGCAGGCGTTTATCTGCCCATGCAGGATGAGATTTTTCCCGATAAAGAACACTTCGGCAGGATGTTCCGCAATAATGCGATCATGTCGGGAGAGGGAATTGTACAGATTTCGGCCATTATGGGCGCTTGTGTTGCTGGTGGAGCTTACTTGCCGATTATGAGCGATGAAGCCATGATAGTAGATAAAACAGGTTCAGTATTTCTGGCAGGTTCCTATCTGGTTAAATCGGCCATCGGCGAAGATGTAGATAATGAAACACTGGGCGGAGCGACTACACATTGCGAAATTTCGGGCGTTACCGATTATAAGCATCCTAATGATGAGGCCTGTTTAGATTCTATCCGCAACATCATGAGCATGTTAGGGGCACCTGAAAATGCAGGTTTCGATCGCATTGCACCCGTTAAACCGAAAGAAAAAGAAGAGGAACTTTACGGTATCCTGCCTGAGAACAGAGATAAACCTTACGAAATAATGGATATCATTAACCGTCTGGTTGATGGTTCTGAATTTGAAGAATATAAAAAAGGCTACGGACAAAGCATTGTGTGTGGTTTAGGCCGCATCGATGGTTGGGCTGTTGGCATTGTTGCCAATCAGCGTAAAGTAGTAAAATCTAAAAAAGGAGAGATGCAGTTCGGCGGGGTAATTTATTCTGATAGCGCCGATAAGGCAAGCCGCTTTATCATGAATTGTAACCAGAAAAAAATCCCTTTGGTTTTTCTGCAAGATGTTACCGGTTTTATGGTTGGAAGTCGTTCAGAGCATGGTGGTATTATAAAAGATGGTGCCAAAATGGTTAATGCTGTAGCCAATTCTGTTGTGCCAAAATTTACCATTGTTTTAGGTAACTCTTACGGCGCGGGTAACTACGCCATGTGCGGTAAAGCTTACGATCCGAGGTTAATTTATGCCTGGCCTACTGCAAAAATTGCCGTTATGGGCGGCTCTCAGGCGGCTAAAACGCTGTTGCAGATTCAGGAAGCATCTTTGAAGGCCAAAGGTGAGGTTATTACACCCGAAAAAGAAGCCGAATTGTTAAAAGAAATTACCGATAAATACGATAGCCAAACTACACCATATTATGCCGCCTCGAGGCTTTGGGTAGATGGGATTATCGATCCGCTCGAAACCAGGAAAGTAATTTCGAGAGGGATTGAAGCTGCGAATCAATCGCCAATAACCAAAAAGTTTAATGTGGGAGTGATACAGACTTAGCGTTTTTATCTATCAACTGAATTTAACGGCCTTTTGCCAAACGCTAAGCGCTTTCCGCTCGGCGTTTCACTGTTAATAAGTAAACTATGTTGACAATGTGCGCTTGTTAACAATTATTTAAAGCACTAGATTTGCGCTACAATTAATGAATTTCAAATACATCATATAATGTCACAAGAAAACGAACACGTTCAGTGTTTAATTATAGGTTCTGGTCCCGCTGGTTATACCGCTGCAATTTATGCCGCCAGAGCAGATTTAAAACCAATTATGTACACTGGTATGCAAGCCGGTGGACAACTTACCCAAACTACTGATGTAGAAAACTTCCCGGGCTACCCACAAGGAATTATGGGGCCGGAAATGATGGAAGATTTCCGCAAACAAGCCGAACGTTTTGGAACAGATATCCGTTTTGGTTATGTAAGCTCAGTTGATTTTTCTTCAACACCACATAAAGTAGTGGTTGATGAAATTAAAACCATTACTGCCGATACCGTAATTATTGCAACCGGTGCCACAGCAAAGTGGTTGGGTTTACCAAGCGAACAACAATACAATGGCTTTGGTGTTTCTGCCTGTGCCGTATGTGATGGTTTCTTCTTCAAAGGTCAGGATGTAGCCATTGTAGGTGCTGGTGATACTGCTGCCGAGGAAGCTACTTATTTAGCCAAACTTTGTAAAACAGTACATTTATTGGTTCGCCGTGATGAATTCAGGGCTTCTAAAGCTATGGTTAGCCGTGTGTTGGCTACACCGAATATTGTGGTACATTACAATACCGAAACGCAGGAAATTTTAGGTAACGGTAAAAATGTAACAGCAGTAAAAGTGATCAACAATAAAACAGGTATAGAATCTGATATCGCTGTTGAAGGTTTCTTCGTAGCTATTGGTCATAAACCTAATACCGATATTTTTAAAGGTCAGTTGGATATGGATGAGACTGGTTATTTAACTACCAAACCAGGTTCTACTTTAACCAATATAGAAGGTGTATTTGCTTGTGGCGATGTACAGGATATGTATTATAGACAAGCAGTAACCGCTGCGGGTTCTGGTTGTATGGCTGCACTCGATGCCGAAAGGTACCTGGCTGCAAAAGAGCATCCGGTAGAAGCATAAGCATTCTTAAACGTATTTTAAAAGAGAAATCAATAGTGGTTTCTCTTTTTTTATGCCTTAATCTTTTATAAAGCAGGTGTATTGGATTTTTACCACTTAAAATTTATTCGGTCAGTACAGTAAAATCAAACGTTTGATTTCTATTGTAACAAGAATGTGGGATTAAGAATCTTGCTACAATCTTTATCTTGGTGTGCTAAAACAAAAATTTAACCTTAAACTAAAACACAAATGAACAAAACATTATCGGTTTTTATTGGAGTCTTAATGGGCACAAGTGCGTTTGCTCAGAGCGATTCCAATTTGGGCATTATTCCTGCTCCGGTATCCATTACCAAAAATGCCGGAACCTTTCTATTAGACAAAACAACTGTACTGGTGCATACTGATGCAGATGGAGCAAAGATGGGCGATCTTTTAAACGCATTTATTGTAGGCAGGGGAGGCTTTGCTTTAAGAGAGGTAAAAACAGCTACTGCTGGTCAAAAAGCTATTGTATTAACTTCGGCAGGTGCCGATAAGTTGCCTAACGAAGGTTATAATATTAATATTTCAGCTAAACAAGTTACATTGGTGGGTAAGGGCGCCGGTTTATTTTATGCCGTTGAATCGCTGATGCAGATGATGCCTGAAAAAAACGGTGATAAAATCGCTTTACCAATAGTATCGGTTAAAGATTATCCGCGTTTTTCTTATCGTGGAGCAATGTTGGATGTGAGCCGTCATTTTTTTCCGGTTTCTTTTGTTAAAAAGTATATCGATCAGCTGGCTTTTTACAAAATCAATACCTTTCACTGGCATTTAACCGATGATCAGGGCTGGAGACTGGAAATTAAAAAATATCCAAAATTAACAGAGATTGGTTCATCACGTAACGGTAGTGTAATCGGACATTATCCGGGTAACGGAAATTACCTTACACCAGTTAAAGGTTTTTATACTCAGGAAGAGGCTAAGGAGATTGTTAAATATGCCGCTGCTAAATACATCACTGTAATTCCTGAAATTGAATTGCCTGGTCATGCTTCAGCTGCAATTGCTTCTTATCCAGAGTTAAGCTGTTTCCCAGATCGTGATACTTTTATCAGTGATAAAACTCCATGGGCAGGTAGCCAAAAAGGTAAACAAGTACAACAAACCTGGGGTGTTTTTGATGATATTTTTGTTCCCTCAGAAAACACCTTTACTTTCCTGAACAATATATTGGATGAGGTGATTGCCATTTTTCCTTCAAAATACATCCATATTGGTGGCGATGAAGCACCAAAAACATATTGGAAAGAATCACCTTTTTGCCAGGCTTTAATGAAAGAAAAAGGCTTAAAAGACGAGCACGAGTTGCAAAGTTATTTTATCCAGACCATAGAAAAACATGTAAATGGCAAAGGTCGTTCTATTATTGGTTGGGATGAGATTTTAGAAGGCGGTTTAGCGCCAAATGCTACTGTAATGAGCTGGAGAGGCGAAGATGGTGGTATTGCTGCAGCACAACAAAATCACGATGTAATTATGACGCCAGGTTCGATGGGCTTGTATATCGATCACAAACAATCTAATTCTCCTGATGAGCCCGTTACCATTGGTGGTTTTGCCCCTTATCAGAAAATATATGCGTACGATCCGGTTCCGAAAGTATTAACAGCCGATCAGAGAAAGTATATTAAAGGTGTACAGGCAAATATGTGGACTGAATATATTAAAACCCCTGAAAAAGCTGAAAATCATGCTTTCCCACGCATATTGGCTTTATCAGAAATTGCCTGGTCGCCGGTTGAACGTAAAGATCTGAAAAACTTTAGCGAAGAACGTTTACCTGCACATTTGGCTCGTTTAGATAAAATGAACGTTAACTATTGGGTGCCAACGCCAATTGGTCAAAGCGATAAAACTTTAACCGGTAGCGAATTTACCATCGATTTAAAAGTACCGGTTAAGGGAGGTAAAATCTATTATTCGATTGATTTATCCCGCCCTTCAGAAAATGCTTTTTTATACACCGGACCGGTTAAAATTACTGTTCCACAAGGTGAGAAAAGAGTTTTGAAAACCATTGTTGTTGCGCCAAGCGGTAGAAGAAGTGTAACTACTGAAACGGTTTTAAATAATGGTGCACCTGATGTTAAAGCCGATGCTAAGAAATAAAAAATAATTGCTTTGATAGGCTAAAATCCTTAATTTGGGACAACCAAAAATGTCCCGAATTAAAATGAAACTACAGAAATATACATTACAGCATCTCTTGTGCATAACAGGGATGCTGTTTTGTTTCGCATGCACCGAAGAGAAACAAAAAGAAGTTGTCGCAGCCCCAGCTAAAGCCACTAAAAATCCTTTTCCTTTTTATAAAGATATTGAAGTAAAACCCGGATTAAACTTCGAAATTGTAAGCTGGGGTAAGGGAGTCGATTCTATTGGTGGTTACCAGATTTTAATGTCCGATTCTATTCGCAATAATTACCGTTCAGCGGCAGTAGATCGTAAAGGTATAATTACCGACGCCTGGAATATGGATCTCGATAACGACGGAAACCCAGAGTTATACATTCAATTGTTGAGCAAAAAGAATGTTTCCGACCTGAATGTTTTTGAGTACGCAGGTGGCGATTTTAACAAAATCAGTTTCCCTTCTTTGAGTGCAAACCAAAAGAAAGGTTATACCGGCAACGATAAGTTTTTTATCAAAAATGGCGATCTTTTTCGCACATTTCCGGCAAAAGATGCAGGCGATAGCAGTAAAACAGTTACTAAAACCTACCAGTATAAGTTAAGTGGAAATAGTTTTTCGACCAGTGAAGTAAATCCGGAAGAAGAAAATACCAAGGCCAAGAAGTAGAGATTTATTATAGATATTCGTCATTACCAGCTTGACAGGGAATCGTAATAATTTAGTGTGTTAGCACATTAAGATTCCCGCTTTCGCGGGAATGACGATTTAGGCCGGGTAGAAGGAGAGGCTTCGTCATTGCGAGGTACGAAGCAAACCCATCCCAGTAGCCGTCATTTCGAGCGAAGTGAAACGAAGTCGAGAAATCTATCTCGAAGAGAGTCTTTTTGATTTAGATCTCTCCCCACCTGTACGGGCAGGCATTCCGCTGTGCTTCATCCGATAGCTATCGGATTGAGATGACGACTATCTTTATTGCGATTAGCATAAATTTAAAACAATGGACAATCAGAAATTCTCAATTATCAATCGAATTAAAAGCTTTAAATATGCCTTTCATGGCTTAAAACTGTTTTTTATCCACGATCATAATGGGAGGGTTCATCTTTTTGCAGCAATTATTGCCATTGGTCTTTCTTTTTACCTCAAGCTTTCGCCATTAGAGTGGATTTCCATTTTAGGCGTTATCTCAGCGGTTATTGTAGCCGAGATTTTAAATTCGGCGATCGAAAAACTGGCCGATGTGGTTTCACCATCTATTCATCCTAAAATTAAGGTAGTAAAAGATTTGGCAGCTGCTGCGGTTTTGGTCGCCGCATTTTTAGCAGTAGCAGTTGGCTCAATTATATTTATCCCTAAATTATTTTTGTAAGGCCAGCGTAGCAGTTCTCGATTCCTCCATTTTATCCTGGATAATATCGTCCCAGCGAGCCTGCATTTTATGGTTGCTGCCATGTTCAGTTTCTTCGTCGTAATTGCGTTGCATGGTATCGAAATACTCGCTAATTTGGTTGGCCAGCTCTGATATTTGTGCTTTATAGTTGCTAACCGAATAATTGCGGTTCTTGAGCACTCTTTCGGCTTCAGAAAGCAGAATGTACTGAATATTAACATGGCCTTGTTCGTGGTGTAATAAACTGGCCCTGATTTCCGGATCTTTGATTTTATCCCACTTTACCCACGAACGCGTTTTATCAACTCTAACTTCGTTTTTAAGCTTAATTACAACACGGTTGCGGTACACTGTGCTGCTGTAACTGTATTCCCAGGTCATGGCTGTTAAAGCAAAAAAAGGCGAGCGCTCATCGGCCTTCCCTTTAAAATAGGTTTCCCAATCCAATTGCACCGGTTGGGTAAAATCTTGCTTAAAAGCAAAAGAAAAGGGCAGCGCCAGGAAGAATAATATCGGTAAAATAAGTTTTTTCAATGTTGTAAATTTAGTATCAACAGTGTATTGGTCTTGTTGCTTTCCTGCTAACCAAACCAGAACAATTTTGTGTGTTGAATTTTACAACGAAAAAACCGTGCCTAAAATTACTCGGGAGTAGAAATCTGTCCGCTGATGCGCTCAAATTTTTCGATCAGCAATGCAATTCTTTCTTTTTCCCGTTTCATTACTGCTTTTCGTAATATGGTTGAACAGAAAATCATCCATAAGGTAGTTAAACCTACCGCAATTACTTTTTGAGCAGTATTAAAGTGCGCCAGTATTTCTACAAAATAAAATATGAGCCCCAGCGAAAGTGCAACCATATAAAACCAGTAAAGCGAGTTGTATAGTTTGTAACGATTTAATTGATAGGTTTTTAAGTTGTTTAAAAATTCGTTAGGATGAGCAGTAAAATCATTCTTTGCAATTAAACGGTAATCGCGGTAAAGAATTAAGGTATAAACACCAATAGCAATAATAGTAATGCTAATGCCTACGTGCGTGGTCCACGATTCGAAATGGAAAAATATCCATAAGGCAGCAATAGCAATAAAAGACAGCAGCATGCCTCCAATATTCAAAGCCGATTTAAGCTTCAATCCATTCACCTCTTTCTTAGCTTGTTGCAGCATTTCGTCGGCAGAAACCTTAACTTCAACCTCGTGCTTTTGCCACAATTCCTGTATTTGATCAAACGCTTGCATACTGGCTATATAATTCTGTTAATTTTTGTTTAATACGGTGAATTTTTACCCTTAAATTGCCTTCGCTTATTCCCGAGATATCGGCAATTTCGTGGTATGGAAGTTCATCAAGCACCATGGTGATAATTAAACGGTCATTTTCTTCAAGTTTAGAAATACATTTATAAAGTAGGGCTACCTGCTCGTTTTTCTCCGAAAACTCCTCTACTTTATTTTCTATAATGTTATCAGTTAATTCGTCTTTAGCCTGTCTCTTTTCCGATCTCAGGTAAGTTAAACAGGTATTTACTGCGATGCGATAAATCCACGTAGAAATCAGAGATTTGTTGCGGAACTTATCCAGATTTTGCCAGACCTTTAAGAAAGTTTCCTGTAAAAGATCATTTGCAGCGTCGGTATCGCCGGTATAACCATAACATAAATGGAATATTTTTTTGGAATTCGAATCGAAGATCTGCTTAAATAACTTGTCTTTTTGTTCCATTTAGGGAATTATAGTTGCGTTTTAGATGATGGTGCACTTTTTTTGTTACACGAGAATGCGAAAATAATATATTTTTTAATGTCATTGAGTTAAAAATTTAAACCACACCTGTCCGGCTTGTCAGGCGGGGATGTTCGCAGATAAACACGCATTTTCATATCTGTGTGCGCATCCTTTTTATCTATGGTTAAATTATTTCTGCTTTGTTGAATAGCTTAATTAAGTGACGTTGATATATTTTTTGATGCCTCCCGATATCAAAATTTGTTACAAGCGGTAAATATCGTAGTTTTACCGAATTAAGAGTGCCACAAACTTTTTTATTCATGAAGAAAAACAAACTCACGCTTTTTATTTTTATAGCGCTGATTGCAGGTATTGCACTAGGCTATATTTTAAACGTAAACTCTATCAATGTTTACAACCAGAATATCCTGAATGCCGATGCAAAGGTTAAAAGTATCGAGGTAAACATCGCAAAAACGACCGATACAACCACTGCGGTTTATACTCAATTTAAAGCTGATAAAAAAGCTGCCGCCAAAATCAAAAAAGAAAACGAAGGAATAAGAGAGAAAAAACTGGAGTTTTTTACCCTTTTAAGCGATATTTTTCTGCGCCTGATTAAAATGATTGTTGCGCCACTGGTATTTACCACATTAGTTGTTGGTGTAGCTAAGGTGGGCGATATTAAAGCGGTAGGCCGTATTGGTGGTAAAACGCTTGGCTGGTTTTTAACCATGTCGTTAATGTCGCTGGTGTTGGGAATGATCCTGGTAAACTTATTTGAGCCTGGAAAACACATGAAATTATCGTTGCCTGATCATTTGGTTGATACCGGGATACAAAAAGCAGCCATGAGTGTTAAAGACTTTATTGCGCACGTGTTTCCAAAAAGTATTGCCGAATCAATGGCTACCAACGAAATTTTACAAATTGTGGTATTCTCGCTGTTTTTTGGAGTAGCTACGGCAGCCATTGGCGATATGGGACAGGTTGTAATTAAAGCTTTTGATGCCATTGCACACGTAATATTAAAAATGACCGGCTATGTAATGAACTTTGCACCACTCGCTGTTTTTGGCGCCATGACGGCGATTATAGCTAAGCAGGGTTTAAGTGTATTAAATACCTATGCTATTTTTATAGGGGAGTTTTACTTTGGTTTGGCCATTCTTTGGGGCTTACTCATATTTTTGGGCTTTCTGGTGCTGAAAAAACGTATTTTCCGCCTGGTAAACGATATGAAAGAGCCTGCGGTTCTGGCATTTAGTACGGCCAGTAGCGAAGCGGCCTATCCAAAAACCATGCTGTTACTGGAGCGTTTTGGCTGTAAAGATAAAATTGTAAGCTTTGTATTGCCATTGGGTTACTCGTTTAACCTGGATGGTTCGATGATGTACATGACCTTTGCCTCATTGTTTATTGCGCAGGCTTATGGTATTCATTTAGGTTTTGAACAGCAAATTTCGATGCTGTTAATCCTGATGTTAACCAGTAAGGGGATTGCCGGTGTGCCTAGAGCATCGCTGGTGGTTATTGCTGGTACTATTGCCAGTTTCAACATTCCCGAAGCAGGTTTAGCCTTGTTAATCGGTATCGATCCCTTACTGGATATGGGCCGTTCGGCAACGAATGTGGTAGGTAACAGTATTGCAACCGCTGTGGTAAGTAAATGGGAAGGGGAGCTTAAAGAGAGTACTGAGGCTTAAGTCGGGAGTTTTGAGTCAGAAACATGCAATCATTCAAAAAAACGATCATTCTTTCACTAAATAATTCAGTAATTCGTTCATTCAATAATTAATATAAAAAGTGTCAAGCAGAGGGAAAAAAATATTCTTAGCCATTACCATCATCGTTCCGATGATTATTTATTGTTACATCTACTATAAACCGATTATCCAGAACGCACCTTTCCGCAAAAAGGATTTCGTATCGATGGAATATAAATGGGGGATTAAGGACACCTTAGAAAATCATTACAACTCAGCAACAGGCGAGTACCAGTATGTTAACGGCGCCGATTCGGTAATTAAGAAGAAAATCTTTTTAAAGAGCGATGATATCCTTTACATGCACGGTAAAGCCAACGAAATTGGTCTTTGGAATTTTCCGGATACTATTGGTAAGAAAAGCGTAAAATCGATGGCAGTACCACGCTATGATATTTTGTTTAAATACAAGGAAAAAACAAAGCATGTAGTGATGTATGGTGATTTTGATGGCAATCCTAAATTACTCGATGCTGCTGTGCAGATGCGTAAAGTTATTGATCAAACCTTACTTCAGGCAGAAAAAAGAAGCGTAAAGTAAATTTATTGGTTTAATTTCAAACGAAAAGACCTTAATCAAAGCAGATTAAGGTCTTTTTTGTTTAGGATGTTTTCGTATATTTACGATATATTCGTAAGTATGGAAAAATTAACATTGCAGGAAGAAGAAGCGATGCTGGCTGTTTGGCAGATTGGAAAAGGCTTCATCAAAGATTTTATGGATGTACTGCCTGAGCCTAAACCTCCTTACACTACACTGGCATCAACAATTAAGAATCTGGAACGTAAAGGCTATCTGGTAAGCGAGCGTTTTGCCAATGCTAACCGTTACAGTGCAAAGGTTAAAGAAGTAGAATATAAAAAGCGGTTTATGAGCGGCTTTGTCAATAATTACTTTCAAAGTTCCTATAAAGAGCTTGTCGCTTTTTTTGCCAAGGATAAAAAGATCAGTGCCGAAGAACTTAAAGAGATTATAAATTTAATCGAGAACCCTGAAAAGTAAAGGCTATGCCACATTTCTTTCTCCTTTTATTAAAAATTAACCTGGTGCTGATTTTGTTTTCGGCCACCTATTACCTGGTATTGCGCAGGCTTACCTTTTACTCGCTCAACAGGGCTTTTCTGGTGTTCGGTATTATTTTTTCTTCTGCGTATCCTTTTATCAACCTTACCGATTTTTTGGCCGGCCGTAAGTCGGTACCTGCATTTGTTCCGGAGTTGAACCAACAGGTAAGTCAGCTGGTAAAACAAAATGCTGTACCGTTTATCTGGCAAATACTTTCCATACTTTTTTATGCAGGCGTGGTTTTAATGGCACTGCGTTTACTGGTGCAGTTCATCTCCCTGTATCGCATGCATCAAAATTCTTCGCCCGATAAGCTGAGTCAGTATCCGGTAAGGATATTAACTGAAGAGGTAAGCCCTTTCAGTTTCTGGCAAACCATTTACATTAATCCGGGTCTGCACAAGCAGGAAGATCTACCCAATATCCTGGCACACGAGAAAGTACATGTGGAGCAGTGGCATACATTAGATATTATTCTGGCCGAAATTTGCGTGGTTTTTTATTGGTTTAATCCAGGTGTTTGGCTGATGAAAAAAGCCGTGCGCGAAAATATTGAGTTTATTACCGATGCCCGCATTTTAAGAAAGGGAATCGATAAAAAGGCATACCAATACAGTTTGCTGGATGTAGGTGCTTTACAACCTTCGGTGGCTATTGTTAACAATTTCAACCTTTCTGATCTGAAAAAACGGATTAAAATGATGAATACCAAACGTTCATCGAAAGTGAACTTAACCCGCTATATGCTGGTATTACCGGTTTTGTTGTGCGTTACGCTGGCTTTTACTATTGATAAGAAAGCCGTTCGGAAAAGTTTAGCTCCCTTAACTAAAATGGTGGTTAATGTAATCCCACATAAGGAAGCTGAATCTATTGTGCAAGCCAAAACCAGTATAATAACCAGAAAAAAGAAAAAGATAGTCTCACCTTTGGTGAAAAAAATAGACACAGCAATCAAGCTGACATTTGTTTTTAAGCAGACTGGCAAAGAGGGCGATTCGGTACCGCACCAGATAAGAGAAGTGGTTAAAAAAATGGTTGGTAATGTTAAGTTCGATTTTAAAACGGATGGCGATCTTAGCAAAAGAACCTTTGTTAAACATTTCACCTTTACCGATTCTGTTCCAACTAACGAAAAAATTGAGCAGATTATGCTGGCTGATCAGGCGAATATGGGATTAGGAAATGTTCCTGATGCCAAAGGAAAAAAAGTAACCGCTGTTTTTATTATGAAGTCTACCATCAATACAAAACATGCCGATGAAACAGTAAACGATAAATCAGAAGTAAAAGAATCGTCGGTTACCAGCACAGGTTATTATTTAAATGGAAAAAAGATAAGCAAAGCAGAGCTCGATAAATTGAATCCCAACATGATTATGGATCTAAAAATGGATAAAAATAGACAGTTTATTCAGATCAATACCAAGCCTTAATATCATTCTTTTTTCTCCGCCGATCACACGGATTTCGCTGATTTGAAAAGATTTTGATTTAACCTCATGCTTGTCAATTTGCTCCTAGTGTGTCACCTTAAATCAGCGGGGAAATGATATGGTGCATCACTTCCCACTGACCAAAATACTTAGAAATTAAACGTAGCCTTCAGCATGGCCACCCTACCGGGGATGTAATAAGTACCGGTGGTAAGGGAGTTAGCCGAAAGATAAATGGCATCAAAGCTTTTAATGTTGGTTAAGTTGGTTATCCCAAATTCAATATCTGTTTTCATTTTTAACCATTTGTACCGCATATTGGCATCAGCAAAAAGATACTTCAAATCTGGCTGTGAAGATTGCCGGGTGAAAAGGTGTTCTGCCGATAAATTTAAATACACATTTCTAACCGTAGTGATGGCTAAAGATGACTGCTGCCTTAATTGCTTAAAGTTCGTTTCTATTCCATCAGCAATCATGGCTTTATTGTCGGTAATGGCAAAATTAGCGTTATATGACCAATTGATGAAGTTTGTAAGCTTAGCTTCAATGCCGGCTTTATAGCTTATCGTTTGCGTGTTAAATGGCAATAATGCATTGTTTTGTAGTTGACTGTATCGGCTTTGTGCAAAACTTACTCCGGCATTCACCGTACTTTTTAAGCTAAACAGATATTTGCTTGCATTTGCGGCTAGCGAGAGGCTGCGGATATGGTTATTCAATGGCAATACAATTTTCTGTTGGATGTTGTTACTTAAGTTATAAGCAGAAATGGTACTCAATTCGGTGTCGCTGTAAGTAGCCGTTAAATTCGCAAATAGCATTTGCATGGCCTTTCTAAAATTAAAACCAGCCCCAACATTATGTGTTTTGGATTCAGCAATAGGTGCATCGTTCGAAAATAGCGACCGGTAGTTTTTTAAAATAGTGCCGCGGTAAACATCATCAATTCCCCCAAGGTCGTTTCTGAAACTATAATTTGCTGTTACATAGTTTTCTGTACTGGTTTGGTATTTTACGTTAAGTGCCGGGTTTATAAATAACTTGTTCAGCCTGTTATCCAATTGATTTAGGGCATCGCTATAATTGATCTGATTGTAGCTTAACGGCAAGCTTATGCCTGCTTTTAGCTTATCGTTGGTATACTCATAGGTTGCCTCTGTATAGAGTTTGGTTTTTAGCCAGTCGAGATCGTTTACTGTACTGCCTGTTACTGGTTCCGTTTGCTGATTGTTTTGTGTACGGTATAGCTCCGAATTCAATTGTTGTTTTTGTACATTAAAACCAGCCTTATAGGTTTGTACGAAGTTGTTTTTTACAAAAGCGAAAGACGCATAATTGTTGGTGTACCAGGTTGGTAATTTAATGTATTGTGTTAAACCAAGATAACTGTTACCATTGTTTAAGATATCGGCATTAAGCCCGGGTGTAATATTTAGTGTTTCTGGTTGTGTAGTCCGGTTTAAGTAGGAGTAGAGGTTAATTACATCGTCTGATTTTAATTTTTTACGGTAATTAAATTCGTTCGACAAATCGAAGGTTTCTTGTTTAAGTACCTGGTTGGCCGCTACATTGTTAATTACAAAACCCGATGTGGTTTTAAAAGGTGTATATTCCACTACCAGATTGTTGTTCAGGTAGTACTGCTCAGCATTTCCGTTTAAGTTAAACTGCGCCCTCAGCTTTTGCGGATTAATGGCATTGCTCTGCGTTTCGGCATAGCGAATGGTTTGATTGGGTAAATAAGTTTCCGAAAATTTATTGTATTGCTGACGTCGCTGATCATATAAATATGAAATATTAGCCCTCAACTGCAGATCGGGGTTAAACTTGTATAAATTGTTCAGGTTAATCAGTCCTGCTTTGTTGAAAAGGTATCGGCTTTGCGGTAACGAAGGCACCCCGGCAGCACCTGTTGAAAGGAGTCCACTGGGTTTATCGTTATCCAGTTTTTTTAAGTAATCAGAGAAATTGTGCGCGGTAAGGTCGCCACCTGGATCGCTGCCAATGTTGTTGCCCTTAATGTTGTTAATAAACTTCAGTTTTTTATTAAACAGCATGGCGGTAAGGTTTTCGTCAAAGCGGTTGGGCATACCTGCTCCAACAGTTGCATCGCCCATTACTTTAAGCTTTGCCTCATCTTTTATTACCAGGTTTAGCGCAACATCATCGCTCATGTTATTTTTCCGCATCATTTTAATGGGCTGGTCGTTTTGGATTACCTGTACCTTATCAACCGCACCATGAGGGATGTTTTTTGTGCCAATATTGTATTTATCGTCTAGCAAATTATCACCATCTACATAAAGGTTCGAAATCGATTTTCCATTGTAGCTGATCTTGCCATCCTCGGCAACCTCTACACCAGGCATTTTTTTAAGCACATCGCCAATGCTTCTGTCTTGCTTGTCGGCAAAATCAGAAGTGCGGTAATTTAAGGTGTCGCCCCGGGCTGTTAACGATGGCCGGTTTTTAACGGTAACCGTTTCCAGTGTGGTTTCGCTGGGTTGTAAAGTCAGGTCGTAACTTTTAGCAATATCAGTTACAGTGGTAATCAGCTTTTTGAAGCCAATGCTCGAAGCTTCAATTTTGTAACCGGCAATCTGGTCATTTTTGAGCTCAATACTAAAAGTACCATTCTTGTTGGTGCGCGTAAAGTTGATGGTGTTACCTTCAGCATCTTTTAAAGTTACGTTAACTGATTCGACAGCCTTGCCGCTGGCATCTTTTACCATGCCTTTAAGTGGTTTCTGGGCAAAAACCGAAAAAGCTGCCAGCAGGAGCCAGCAGGTTAAAACGAGCTTTCTCATTTTTTGTCTTCAATTTCTATCGGGTTGTTTACTTCTGGTTTAGTTGCTGCTGTACCTGCCGGGCGTGGTGCCTGGTTGGTTCTGAACGAGCCTTGCATGCCGCTTGCCGCCATTTGTGCCTGCATAAAGCCCTGTGGGTCTTTATCACGGGCAGCTTTAAGTTTATCTAATTCTTTCCGGGTGGTTTTAATGGCATCGGCAGGCAATTTAATTTCTGGCCCAAGGTAGCTGGTACTCACATCTATACCTACAATTTTTACTGCACCCACTCCGCCATTCGGAGCTGCTATTTTAACATCGCCATCCGAGTTCGCTGTAGCATCTGCATCTTTTACATTTTCAAGCCCGGCAAATTCAAATTTCACTTCCTTTTTATCGTCGTAAGCTTCTACAATTAATCCGGGTAGGCCATTTAATTTCCACGGACCGCTTTGAAACGGAATTTCGCTGGCAAACCAGGCAACCCAGTTGCGGCCTTTAAAATGTGCTGTAGCTTTTTGGCAGGCAACCCCCGAAAAACTCATTGTATCTTTCAATATCTTCCAGTCTATTTTGGCTGCAGGTTCTTCAACCAGGTAATTGTTAAACAGGCGCTCTTTGGTAATCATTTTATGTTCGTTGGCAAAAAAGAAATAATCTTCCTGGGTTAGGGGAGCTTTCATTTCACTTTTTACTTCAATTTTCATGTTACCATTACCTGTTTGGTTTTTAATCTGTTCCTGTATCTGTTTTTGCATGTTCAGCGCCTGGTTCAGCTTATCGTAACTGGTATAAACCGAAGCGTTTTTGCCGGTTACCAATAGCATGTTTTCCACTTTCGGTTTGTCTCTTTGGGTGGTGTCTCTCACGTGTGTAAAAGTATAACGCACCCTGGCCAGTGCTTTATCCGGTTCCTGGGCTTTGGCCGAAAGTAAAATGGCGGTAGCCAAGCAGGTAGTTAAAATTCGTTTCATAATATTGGGTTTTAGTTATCTATTTAGTTTTCGTAAATCTACGAAATTTTCGTAGTAAAATTGGTGTTTAACATTTTTTAACAGATGGCAGTTTTATGATTTTGAAAAGGAGCAGACAGGAGTACTTGGCAGCTTGTAGTCCCGCTATCCACTACAAGCACTGCCGAAAAAGCTGAGGCTTTCCATTCCTATCGGGTTTAGAACAAAGTGGCTGCTACAAATCAGGTGGGGGTTAAAATGCTTACCTTTGTCTTCCGAAAAACTTTAATTGAGGTAGGTAAATGGATGCCGAATCAGCGGTAATGACCGGGGGAATGTTTTAACGAAAAATATTTTCGATATCTATTTGTGTGTTAATTGAAATTGTTCTATATTTGCACCTCGTTAAATAAAAATTAAAAAACTAATATTTAAACAATGTACGCAATAGTAAATATAGCAGGGCAGCAATTTAAAGTTGCTAAAGACCAGCACCTTTTTGTACACAGATTGCAAGGAGATGAAGGCGCTAGTATTGAATTTGATAATGTATTGTTGGTTGATAACGGTGGTGCAATTACTGTAGGTGCTCCTGCAGTTAAAGGTGCTAAAGTTTCAGCTAAGATCGTATCTCATTTAAAAGGTGATAAAGTAATCGTTTTCCACAAAAAACGTAGAAAAGGTTACAAAAAGAAAAACGGTCACCGCCAGTTTTTCACTAAGATTCAGATCTCTGACATCACGTTATAATTAATTGTTAACCCAATAATCCGCTTTTTGGCGGGTTACAAAATATAAAATCATGGCACACAAAAAAGGAGCCGGTAGTTCGAAAAACGGACGTGAATCGCATAGTAAGCGTTTAGGTATTAAAGTTTTCGGTGGTCAGTTAGCTATCGCAGGAAACATTTTAGTACGTCAACGTGGTACAAAACACCATCCTGATAAAGGCGTTGGTATTGGTAAAGACCATACTTTATTCGCTTTAGTTGATGGTACTGTTGTTTTCAAAAAGAAACAAGATAACAAATCATACGTTTCTATTCTTCCTATCACTGATGCTGAAATCGAAGCAGCAATCGCTAAACCAGCTGCTAAAAAAGCAACTGCAAAGAAAGAAGTTGTAGCTGAAGTTGAAGCAGCACCTGCTAAAAAAGCACCAGCAAAAAAAGCAGCTAAAAAAGACGAATCTACTGAAGAAGCTGCAGCTGCAGAATAATTAGTAAGAAACAAAAATATAAAAAAGGTTCTGATGAAAATCAGGACCTTTTTTGTTATATGGCTTATTGGTTCATAGTCAATAGCTTAATCCAACTGGAAATTGATAACTGAGTATTGGTCATTGGTTTATAGTCAATAGCTTAATTAAGCTGGAAATTGATAACTGAAAATTGGTTATTGGTTTATAATTAATAGATAATCCAACTGAAAATTGGCCATTAGTTCATTTCATCGCTTAGCTGACTTCAGATTTCCAACTCCTGACTCCGGACTGTCGACTCCCGGCTTAATTGTTAAACCCTGTTAAATAACAAAAATTAACATTTCCGGTCTGTAGATTTGGTTATTGATTTTAAAATTAATCCCCGATGAATCTGAAAGAAATATCCTTATTAATTCCGCTACTAATTTCTGTCCGGTTATTATATGCGCAAGAGGTTGAAGAAAATATCCGTATGGTAAAGCCGTTTAAAGCCGATGGCATCTCGAACGAATGGAACGAACCGCTTAATCAGTATAACGATGCTACACGGTTGGCTTTTGCTCTGGCTAATGATGATCAGAACCTGTACATTATTATCGAATCTTTAGATCCACAAACTACCTTTAGCGTGTTAAGAGGTGGTATTACATTAAATATTAATACAGTTGGTAAAAAGAAAGATGGTATGAAATTAACTTTTCCGCTAATGGAAAGACCGCCTATGCCAAATGAAAGTGATAGAGGGGCAGATCATCATGAGGTGAAACCCAATGAGCATAACGAGATGATGCTCGATGAGCAGGCAATGCACAAAGCTATTCATGTCTCAGGCTTTAAGCAGATTCCGGATGGCGATTTACCTGCTGATAACGAGAGCGGAATTGAAACTGGCATGAGCATTCATCCCAATAAAGACATGATATACGAATTGAGTATCCCATTAGCTCAATTGGCTGTTAACCTGGACATGAAAAATCCTTTGTTTTATAATATTAAAATTAACCAGTCTAATAAAGTCATTATGCATAAAGAAGGTAGGCCGGAAGGAGGTGAAAGACCTGGCGGTGGTATGTCGAGAGGTGGCATGGGCGGTGGCCGCGGTGGTATGGGTAGTGGAAGATCTGGTGGTGGTATGGGCGGCGGAGGCCGTGGACAGCGGCCAGCCGAAGGCATAGCAAACAGTAAAGCAGCCGATTTCTGGATTAAGTATAAACTAGCAAGAGCCTGATAAGCAAAATTCTCAGTTATACTTTTTTCGTATCAATATTAAATTAAGCGCTTAAACTGGTACACAATAGCAATACTTTTTAGATTAAGTTATTGCTATTGCACTACTTTAATGTGTTTAGAAACATAAGTTAACGCCTGATGCTCTAAATTGATTTGAGTAAGTGTACTACTTTCAAACTCAATAAACATTTTATAGTTGTCTTGTTTAAAAGCGTAAGCTACACCTTTAAACTTAATGCCGGATTGTGTAATGTTATAAGAAACCAATTTTGAATTTGGGCTAAGTTTAATAAAATCACGGTAGTTTTTGATTTTACTTCCAGATTTTAGTTGTTTAAAAGATGCATCAACAGTCGAAGTACCTTCGAAATCGTGCACAAAAACATTTAGATTCTTAGGCGTTTTAAATGCAAACTTTAAAGAATCATCATGTGTGTTTTGAAAAAAGCATCCTTTTTCTATTTTAAGCTGACTCTTTATATCCAGACTAACAAGAGAGTCTTTTGTTAATTTAACGATATAAAAGTCTCTAAGCCGGGTTAGGTCTAAAGAGTCAAGGTATTTGTACCTTTTATAAAGCAGACTGTTCCAGGCTTTAGGAGGCGGGGATGAGGATACGGAGCCTTGGTTCGAAAACCGTTGCTCTGTTAAATTTAAAATGTTGCTGTCTGGTATGTTACTTTGCCTCGAATCCATTTTGTTGCAAGTTGCAAAAAGACGTATTACTGCAAAAATAGCAATTGCGATACTAAGCACTATTCTCCAAACAGGCCTTTCTCTGTATTCTTCGTTATCATCCATGTGGCTTAATTTAGATCAGCAGTAGTTAAACGGAGCTCATTAATCTGATTGCCTTTTTGATCGTAATAGACATACTTCACAGCATTAATCTGAAATTTTCTAAAACCACTCATCAATTTTTTCAGCTTCCCACTTCGCAATATTTCGCTTTTCATCAGTTCTACACCTGCCTTGGTTTTCAACGGGCCAGCAAGATCTTTTGGGGTACGTACATGATAAACTAAATCGCCAAGCCTGTTTTGGTCTATTCTGAAGATAGTTGCACCGTTTGAGGCATCGGTATAAGGCAGGCTTTTGTTCAGTGCGGCTAATATCTGCTCAATAGGAGAAGATGGAGCCTTTGCTTTTGGATTTATAAAACTAGGATCGTTATTCAGGGCATCAGGAGTAGCCTTGCTCAGCTCTTCCATTTTCTTTTTATCTAATGTTGCCGATAAAATTTCGGATAGCTTTTCTGTATAATAGGTAATTTCGAATTTAACGCCATCTTTAATCAATTTATTAGAGGATGGCTGTTGTCTTAATAGCTCCATCATCATTCCTGGCATGGCCTGTTTTATAAAATTACTTTCAGGATCGCTGGCAGAATAAGTGGTAACCACCTTTATTTTAATTATTTTTTCCTTGTAATCTGCTTCTGCCGAAGTACTGCTTACCGATGCAGTATTGGTATACCTGGCTTGTTCATTGTAGGCTTTAATAAAATCGGCCATTCCATCTCTGGAATCTCTGCAGCCTGCAAAGAAGAAAAGGCTTAGCAATAAGGCTGTAAGGGTAAATAATTCGAAATGGAATTTACTACGAAAAGAGGTTGTTGGGTGCTGTAATAACTTGTACATGAGAGGTTAACTTATATTGTTTTTAATTATTCCGTTTCAATAGCTGTTCTGCAAGTTGGTGTAAATCATGTTTATTTGCTTTAGGAACTTCAATATCATTCAAGTTTTGAAAAGCTAGTGCTGCATATTTCATCATCTCTTTTTCTGCCTCTTCTCTAATCTTTAGTTCATTATATATGGCTGTAACCGCCTGAACTTTTTCCTGAATATCGGAGTTTTTATTGTTAATCCAACCCTGAAGTGCTAAAGAATTAGTTTTCGATAGTGCTTTTAAGAGCAGGAAAGTCTTCTTATTGGCAATAATATCACCGCCGACCTGCTTCCCAAATTTTTCAGGATCGGCATATACATCTAAAATATCGTCCTGTAGCTGAAAAGCAATGCCAATATTTTCGCCAAATTGTTCAATAAGATCGGCATCTTTTTTTGAAGCTCCAGCAATAATCGCTCCCAATTTGAGCGCGCCGCCCAATAGTACAGCTGTTTTAAGCCTGATCATGTTGATGTATTCTTCGATACTCACATCATCACGGCCTTCAAATTCCATATCCAGTTGCTGGCCTTCGCAAACACCTTGTGCTGTAGCATTAAAAGTATCCAGCACATCTTTAAGGAAAAACGGATTTACCTTAGCCAGATTTTTATTGGCTTCTACCATCATCACATCGCCACTTAAAATGGCGACATTGGTGCTCCATTTTTCATGCACGGTTGCCTGGCCTCTGCGTAGTGGCGCATTATCCATAATATCATCATGTACAAGGGTAAAATTATGGAAAACCTCAACAGCCATTGCGGCATGGATAGACTTGTTGGCATCTGCGCCAAACAATTCGGTAGCCATGAGTACCAAAAGCGGTCTTACTCGTTTGCCGCCAAGGTTAATGATGTAACTAATCGGATCATAAAGTTGCTTGGGGTGATCCGGGAACTTTAAATTTTGTATTGCTGTATCTAAAATCTGCTGTAATTGTTCTGTAGTATGCATGCTTTGTTTAAACACTGTGTTTCGGGCACAAATGTCTTAATTTTTTAATCAGGAATAAGGGTGAAATCAATTTGACGCTTAGAAAGGTCAACTTTTTTTACACGGATCATCACTTCATCACCCAGTTGGTATTTTTTCTTCTTTCTTTGGCCCACAATACAGTAGTTTTTTTCGTCAAGAACGTAAAAATCGTCAGATATATCGCGTAAACGGATCATACCTTCGCATTTATTCTCTTCGATTTCTACATACATGCCCCACTCGGTGACACCCGAAATAATGCCTTTGTATTCCGTACCGATATTGTTTTCTAAATATTCGGCCTGTTTGTATTTAATCGAAGCTCTTTCGGCATCAGCAGCCCGTTTCTCCATCGCCGATGAATGAACAGAGGCAACTTCGTAAAACTCCATATCGGCCGATTTTCCTCCGTCTAAATAAGTTTGTAGTAAACGGTGGGCCATCACATCGGGGTAACGGCGTATAGGCGAGGTAAAGTGTGTATAATATTCGAAAGCCAGGCCGTAATGGCTGGTTTTTTTAGTCGTATAAATTGCTTTGGCCATAGAACGGATGGCCAGTGAGGTTAAAATATTCTGCTCTTTTTTGCCTTCCACCTCGCTCATTAAATGGTTTAGCGATTTGGCAATTTCCTTATCCGATTTGGTGTTGATTTTATAGCCAAAACGGGAAGCAAAGTTGGCAAATGTGTTAAGGGTTTCCATGTTTGGCGAATCGTGCACCCGGTAAACAAAGGTTAATTTTTGCTTACCCTTGCTCTTTTTGGCAATAAACTCGGCCACTTTGCGGTTGGCCAGAAGCATGTAATCTTCAATCAGTTTATGGGCATCTTTACGCTCTTTCACATACACGCCTATAGGTTTACCAGTTTCATCGAGCTTAAATTTTACTTCGGTACTCTCAAAGCTGATGGCACCATTTTTAAACTTGCGGTCGCGGAGAATATAGGCCAACTCATTCAGTTTCAGTATTTCGGTTACGTAATCGCCGGTTTTACTTTCAATCACTTCCTGAGCTTCTTCATATGCAAATCTCCGGTCGGAATGGATAACTGTTCTGCCATACCATTCATTTTGGATGTTCGCCTGCTCATCGAGCTCAAAAACAGCTGCGAAGCACAGTTTATCTTCGTGTGGGCGAAGCGAGCATACCCCGTTACTTAAACGCTCAGGTAGCATCGGGATTACACGATCAACCAGGTAAACGGATGTAGCGCGGCTATAAGCTTCTTTATCAAGCTCGCTTCCCTGAATTACGTAATGCGAAACATCGGCAATGTGGATGCCGATTTCATGGTTTCCGTTTGGTAATTTCTGGTATGAAATAGCATCATCAAAATCTTTGGCATCAGCCGGATCAATGGTAAAAGTTAAAACATTCCTAAAATCCTTGCGTTTGGCAATTTCGGCAGCCGGAATTTCTTCGGGAATGGCATTGGCTTCTCTTTCTACCTGTGGCGGAAATTCTAAAGGAAAACCATATTGCGCTAATATGGCATTCATTTCGGTATTGTTCTCACCCTGGTTGCCCAGTACATGTTTAACTATGCCAATTGGGTTTTTAGCACTCTCAGGCCAGTCGGATAGGGTGACCAAAACCCTTTGGCCACTTTTTGCACCATGTGTATCGGCCAACGGCACAAAAATATCGTGCATCATTTTTTTATCATCGGCAATTACAAAGGCAAAGCGGTCCGAAATTTTAATGACTCCGGTAAAATCAGATTTGGCCCTTTTAATGATTTCGATTACTTCGCCATCATTTTTGCGGCCGCTCTTTTTGGCAAATACATAAGCTTTTACGGTATCGCCATGCAAGGCATTTTTAAGCTTTCGGGGCGCAACAAAAATGTCTTTTTCAAACTCATCTTCGGGTACAATATAAGCTGAACCATCGGCAGTCATATCAACGGTACCAATAATGAAGTTCTGCAGTTCCTTAAGTTTAAATTTCCCTTTTTCGGGTTCTAAGAAAATGCCATTGTTTTTGCCTTCTTTTAATATCTCTAAAATCGTTTCTCTTGATTCATGATCGTTTAGGTTTAGTTTGGCTGAAACCTGTTTGTAATTGAGCAGTTGATTATTGTTTTTTTCAAAAACGTCACTAACCAATTGATTCAGAACCAATTTTATATTTGCCGATTTTTTCTTTGCCATACGCTAAACTGAATTTACCGAAGATACAGAAAAGATAGGGAAATGGTGGGTTTTAGGACGTAAAAATGGAAGAGGGATGATGTAATATGTATGAGGGAAGATGGATGATGGAAGAGGTAAAATGGAATATGTATAATGGAAGGTAGCAAGAAACCTCTAGTTACTATTCTGTTAATTTAAGCTCTACATAGGTAATATTTTTGCGCTCCGCCGTGTAACTGAGGTGGATATTCCCTTTTTTATCCTGAATAATGGCCGGGTAGCTGAATTCGCCTTTTAAATGATTTTCGAGAGTATAAATATCTTTCCAGTTTTCGCCATCGGTAGATATGGCCAGCTTTAATACAGTCCGGCCTTCCCACCAGTTTTTACCAGCCGTTTGTGGATTGTAAATGAGCAATTGGCGGCCGTCTTGTAGGGTTACGGCATCGCTGCCCGAATTCGGGTTAGGCAATTGTGTAGGCTTAAGTTTCGACCAGGTTTCACCATTATCAGCAGACCAGCTTTCTACAATTACATTTTGCCGGCTTCTGCACAGCAGCTGTAATTTGCCATTGGGATAGCTAAGAATAGATGGCTGAATAACGCCAAAAGTATCGCAATTGATATTGATTTTTTTCCAGTTTTTGCCTTTTGCATCTGATTTTTCAATATGGATATTCCATGTTTTTTCATCCAGGCTTTCTGTACTCGATGGGTAGAGGATATTTCCGTTTGCTAACTGTATGGGTTTATTTTTAATGGGACCTAAAAAATCTTTAGGCAGTTTTTTAGCTTTCGACCACGTTTTGCCATTGTTGGCCGATGTTTTGTATTCGGCCCACCAGGTACGCGGATTTTGCCCTACTTTGTAATGTAAAAATAAGACCCCGTTTTCTG
This sequence comes from Pedobacter sp. KBW01, assembly GCF_003852395.1. Classification (NCBI taxonomy): domain Bacteria; kingdom Pseudomonadati; phylum Bacteroidota; class Sphingobacteriia; order Sphingobacteriales; family Sphingobacteriaceae; genus Pedobacter; species Pedobacter sp. KBW01. The sequence continues at coordinate 53,677 of NZ_QAJQ01000004.1, read as the reverse complement.
CTTTAAATAATACCGGATTCCAGCAGGCCAAACGACTGGTATCATTTTGTATCCCATTGGCAATTTCAACAGGCTGACTCCAGGTTTTGCCATTTTTTACAGCCGACCAGATGACCACATCTTTACTGCCTTCGTGTTTACCGCCAAACCAGGCCGCCATAATTTTTCCGTTCCCGAGGTTAACCAGGGTTGAGGCATGACAGGCTTCGAAAGGAACCTGGTTAAAAACAGGGCTTGACTGCACAATTTCTACTTTTTGTGCATAACCGTTGAAGGTGAAAAACAAAAGGGTAACTACGCTGAAAAATCTAAACATATTTATTGGTGCCCGGGAATGGCTGCTATAAGTTTTTGGGTATAAATGGCTTTAGGCGAGCTGAATAACTGCTCGGGAAAGCCTTCTTCTTCAATTTTTCCTTTGTTCATGACTAAAATACGGTCTGAAATGTGTTTTACCACAGCCAGATCGTGGGAAATGAAAATATAAGTCAGGCCAAATTCTGCCTGTAAAGATTTAATCAGGTTAAGAACCTGTGCCTGAACGGAAACATCGAGCGCTGATACTGATTCATCGCAAATGATGAATTTAGGTTGCAGCGCCAAAGCCCGGGCAATTACCACCCGTTGCCGCTGGCCGCCACTAAATTCGTGCGGATAGCGGTTGTAATGTTCTGCTTTTAAGCCAACCTTATCCAGTAATTCCAATACCTTTTCTTTTCGTTCGGCATCGTTTTGATAAAGTTGGTGTACCTGTAAAGGTTCAAGAATGGCTTGACCAATGCTTAGCTTCGGATTTAACGAAGCATAGGGATCCTGAAAAATAATCTGTATGTCTTTTCTAAGCTTTCTCAGTTCGCCTTTGCCCAGGTGTGTAATGTCTTGTTCGTTAAATACAATGCTGCCTGATGTTGGTTGTATAAGTCTTAAAATGGTACGGCCTAAGGTTGTTTTGCCGCAACCCGATTCGCCTACAAGGCCTAAGGTTTCTCCTGGGAAAACTTCAAAATTAATCTGGTCAACAGCTTTAACATAATCAGTAGTTTTACCGAACAATCCGTTGCGGATAGGGTACCAGGAGCATAAACCTTTAACTTGCAACAATGGTTTTTGCTGGTAAAGTATCTGCCGTCGTTGCGCAATTTCAGTTGCAGTTAACTGGTTCGATAGCTGTAAATAAGCAGGCATATCACCGGTTTCGTTGTTTAAAAAGTCGGCTATAACAGGTAATTTTTTTAATTGCAGGTGTGGTGAAGGTCTGCAGGCCAGTAAACCTTTGGTATAGGGATGTTGTGGATTTTCGAATACTGATTTTGCTGGTCCCTGCTCTACAATTTCGCCCTTATACATCACGGCAACTTCATCGGCGATTTCGTTTACCACACCTAAATCATGCGAAATAAAGATCATGGCCATATTGCGCTCTGTTTTGAGTTTAAGCAGCAATTGCAGGATGGTTTTTTGTACGGTAACATCCAGGGCAGTTGTAGGTTCGTCGGCAATAAGCAATTTTGGATTGCAACTCAATGCCATGGCAATCATTACCCGCTGTTTTTGTCCGCCCGAAATCTGGTGCGGGTAACTGTCGAATATTTTTTCGGGCCGGGGAAGCTGAACTTCGTTAAATAAGGCAATAGTTTGTTTTTTTGCTTCGGTTTTACCTACTTTCTGGTGCAGGATAATGGCTTCTGCCACCTGGTCACCACAGGTAAAAACCGGATTTAGGGAAGTCATGGGTTCCTGGAAAATCATCGAAATCTGATTCCCTCTAATCTGCCTAATTTCGTTAGTATTTAAATTAAGCAGGCTAATGTCTTCAAAATCAATGCCGCCGGTAATTTTTGTAAGGCGTTCATCATGTAAACGCATAATTGAAAATGAGGTAACTGATTTACCAGAGCCCGATTCGCCCACAATGCCTAAAACAGTGCCCTTTTTTACATTAAAGCTGATTTTTTTAACGGCGCTAAACCAGTTTTTATCTTCTTGGTTATAGAAATCGATATTTAAGTTCTCAACGTTTAGCATTAAATTTTAGAGATTATGATTTCTTTCGATCCATTTTCCAGACTATTGTATTCATCTAAATGATAGTGGCAATCTAACGGAGTTTCGTTTTGTGCCAGAAAAAGCAGGTGTTTTGCTAATGAGATTAATCCTGCCTGGTTTGCACTAATCACTATCTGATCATTCACTACATCAGTTCTAATGATAAAACCATCCTCCCAGTTGCAGACAGCACCGCTTTCTCTGGAGTATTGCGGGATGTTTAGTTTTAGCTCTCTCATCAGGCTACAATGGTAATGTTTTCTGCCGGAATTATGTCCATTCCTTTAAATTTTAACAATACCTGTGCCGTAGTAATTACATCTTTCTGGCAATAGGTAACAATCCGTGGCAGGTTCTTTTCTTCGTAGTATACCTGTTTCACCTGACTGCCGTTGATATCGTCTTTTGGGGTGGGAATATCCAAAATGGCTGCAAGCAGGTTGAGCGAAGTGAAATGTTTGTGGTCGCCAAATTTCCAGAGCTCCATGGTATCGATGTGGTTTACTTCCCATGGCTTTTTACCCGCTAATTGCAATTGGAGGGGAATTTCGATGCGGTTAATTAAGAGCCTGCGGCACAGGTAGGGAAAATCAAACTCTTTTCCGTTGTGGGCGCAGAACATTAAGTTTGGCGTTTGTTTATTGAGTAATGCCGAAAATTGCAAGAGTATTTCCCCTTCATCATGACCAGAAAAAGACTTGATTCGCAGTTTGTTTGTTTTTTCTTCTGTATAGAAAATACCCAGACTTATACAGATGATTTTACCAAATTCGGCCATTATACCTGCGCGCTCGTAAAATTCTTCTGCACTTTGGTCATGGTTGCGCTGGTAATGTGTTTTATGCTCCCAAAGCTCCTGAAAATGAGGAGGTACATCCTGAAATGACGGGTATTGTGGAACGGTTTCAATATCGAGCACCATTACCTGGTTTAGATCTAGCGTTTTTAACATACGTACAGTTTTCAGTTATCAATTTACAGTTTTCATTTCATAATTATAGCAGACGAACTTTATTTTATAAGTTTGGATATGGCGAAAAGTAAATTCGAGCAATCTTTAGCAGATGGCGCTCATCAACAACTTCAAGGTTTGGTTGGCAACTGGAAGGGCAATACCAAAACCTGGTTTGAAAAAGATATCCTGGCAGACGAATCGCCGTCAGCAGGTGCGATTACTTCTATTTTAGGGGCACGGTTCATTTCGTTCGATTATAGTGGAAGTTTAGAGGGAAAACCTTTTGAGGGTAAAATGATTATTGGTTTCGATATTCCTTATCAACGGTTTACGGTAAGCTGGGTAGATAGCTTCCACATGGGCACGCAGATTATGCTCTCGAGTGGTGAGGCTACCGCCAATGGGTTTTCTGTGTTTGGTGAATACGGGAGTCCGGAATATGGCGAACAGCTTTGGGGATGGCGCACGGTTTTAGCAATAAACAGTGCCGATGAAATTGTGCTTACGGCCTATAATGTTTCGCCGGAAGGAGAAGAAGCCAAAGCGACGGAAACAGTTTATAGGAGGATTTAAAGAAGTTGTTAGTCGGGATTTGCAAATCCCGACATAAGTTTAAATTTGTAAGGTGGGTTAAAAATCCACAACTCATTTATCCGAGATTACAAATCTCGAATAACAGTAAGTTTAAAACAGTGTGGGAGTAGTGGTAGCCAATACCGGAATTTTTAAATCCGTTTCGATTGCTTTGTTTAATTTTTCAATAAAATAGGCAGATAATAGGGGCGAAGCTAACTCTACGTTTTGGTGTACAAAGAAATAGAGGTTTTCGAGTCCTTGTGCCTTCCATTGTACAATTCTTTCTACCCATTCATCTAAACGCGTATAATCGCTTTCGTGATTTGCACCTACATAACGTATAAAGGCGGTTGGGCTAGTGAGGCGCATATGCAGCATATCGCGTCTACCTGCTGTATCTACAATAATATTGGCTACGCCGTTTTCCTGAAATAACTGAGCAAACTCGTCTGCAATAGCCGGATTCGAAAACCATTCTTCATTACGCACTTCTACACCCAGTGGAATTACTTTTGGAAATTCGCTTACTACGGTTTTAAGCCTTTCAAAATCTTTCGGCTTAAAATTATCGTGCAGCTGTAAGAAAGCCATACCGAGTTTGTCTTCAAAATTACTAATGGCATCGCAATATTGCTCAACTGGTTCCTTTACGTTAATTAGTCTTTTAAAATGGCTAATCGTATTGGTTAATTTCGGAAAGAATTTAAAATCAGCCGGTGTTTTTTGTGTCCAGGTGATTACCTGCTCGCTCGAAGGCATGCCATAAAAGGTTGCATTAAGTTCGATTGAATTGAACTGTGTTGCATAGTAAGTTAACTCATCTTTAGTACCTTTTGGGTAAAAGCCTTTTAAATCGGCCTTATTCCACTTTGCGCAACCTACATGAGCTGTAAAAGCCTGTTTGGGTTTATTGGCTGCTAAAATAGCTGCAGTTTCTGGTGCATCTATAGGGAGTTTAAAATCTATTATTGAGGGGTCTTCTACTTGGCCGAATTTCATAGTAAAATGTTTAAGATTTTCTTTAAGTTTTAACGGCTAAGTTAGCAAAGAAACACAAAGAAAATATTTTGCGCGCATAAAAAAGAGCGCCAAGTAAATACTTAGCGCTCTTTGCGAAAAACTTTTGTGTCCTTTGCGGTTAAGACTAGTAACCCAGTATCTTCAATACCTGCTTACTGTTTTGCTCTTCTCCAAAAACTTCGAAGTTGAAACTTTCGTCGCGGTTTCTGCGAATCAGAACATGTTTTGGACTAGGCAATAAGCAGTGGTGTATACCACCATATCCACTCAGTACCTCTTGATATGCACCAGTATGGAAGAAACCTAAATACTGAACTTTACGCGTTTTAGGCATAAACACACTGTTCATATGTGCTTCCTGATTGTAATAATCCTGTCCATCGCAGGTAATACCACCTAAGTTAACCCGTTCGTATTCAGCGTCCCAATTGTTGATAGGTAGTAAAATATATTTTTGGTTCAGCGCCCAAACATCAGGTAAGTTGGTGATGAAAGAACCATCCAACATTAACCAGCGTTCGCGGTCGTTTTGTTGTTTACGGCCTAAAACTTTATATAAAATACCCGAAGCTTCTGCTACGGTGTATTTACCAAATTCGGTAATAATATCTGGTTCCATTACTTCGTGAATGGCGCAGATTTCTTTAATCCTTTTCACAATTTCGTTTACCATGTACTCGTAATCGAAATCAAAAACCAGCGAATCTTTAAATGGCATACCGCCACCAATATCGAGAGTATCTAAATCAGGGTTGATTTTTTTGAATTTGCAATAAAGGGTTACATATTTCTCCAGCTCGTTCCAGTAGTATGGCGAATCGGTAATACCCGAATTGATAAAGAAGTGCAATAGTTTTACCCTGAAATTAGGGTTGTGAACGATTTTATTGTTGTAGAACTCAATTACATCTTCCATACGTACACCTAAGCGTGACGTGTAGAATTGCGAATCGGGTTGCTCCTCAGCAGCGATACGGATTCCCAGGTTACAAGGGGTATCGATATCTACCTCATCATCAAAAAGGTTAAATTCCTCTTTGTTATCTAAAACAGGAATAATGTTGGTGTAACCATCGTGCAGCATATCGATGATATACTGTTTGTACTGGTAAGTTTTAAAACCGTTGCAGATAATGGTAGTATCTTTGGTCAAAGCACCTTTTTTCTCCAGGGCATCAACCATTGGCATATCAAAAGCAGAAGAAGTTTCCAGGTGGATATTGTTCTTAAGTGCTTCTTCTACAATGTGTCTGAAGTGCGAACTTTTAGTACAATAGCAATATTTGTAATCGCCACGATAGTTGTTTTTTAAAATGGCAGTTTGGAAAAGAATCTTCGCCTGTTGAATTTTCTTACTCACCATGGGTAAATACGTGAAACGTAGGGGAGTGCCGTAAGTTTCGATCATTTCCATCAGGTTTAAATCCTGAAAATATAATTCATCATCTATAACATCAAAGCCTTCCTGTGGAAAGCCAACGCTTAGATCGAGAAATTCTGAGTAACTCTGCATTTACTTTTAAATAATTTTTGCAAAAATGTAATTTTAAATCGAGAATTAAACGGTATTGATAATATTTTTACTGTAGAGAAACGGATTGTAGCTTATAGTAGCAGTTGTTGAAAAGATGTTGTTGTAACGATACAATCGTTAGGCTATTTGGGCACGCGTTGGAAACGCGCGCCAGCAAGGAAAATAGGATGAAAATAAATAAAAAAAGTTAATTATGGCTTTGAAGCAGCTGATGCTAAATTGTCTTTTTTTGTCTGATATCTTATAAGTAATTCTTTTAAGGCTTTAAATTTAAAGTTTGAATTCATAACTTCTGATGAGAGTAGAGGTTCATCTGATAGTGCTGAGGATACAAGTTGTTTATAATTTGAGAAATCTAGCGGATAAGTACTACCTTTTTCTTCAAATAATAGTACTTCTCCTTGGCTTACATATACCTTAGATCTAAGGCTAGTTTGATTAGATATATTTTGGCCAGAATACCCCATTATTGATCCATATCTTAAATAAAACTTTCGCTGAGGGGTTGTGGCTAACCATTTCCCCAGAAATTTTTTGTCATCTGACCCTTTATATGTCAGTACAACGAGACTATCTTTGCCAGCCTGTCTTACAACTGATTTTACCGATTCTAATTTTAATCGAATTTTTGCTCCATTTGGGCCTGTACGATAGTATAAAGTGCCATCTGGTTCGTAACAATAAATCAAACCGACATGCTTAATAGATTTTAAATCGTAGTACCAGCCTCTTTGAAATAAAGCATCGGGACTTACTAGGCTTGAACAGCTAGCAAACACTATCACAGATAGTAATAAATAAAAAGGTTTCACTTATTATGGAGTATTAGTTTAATTTTGGAACCGGATAGTTATATTTTTAAAGGCCTTTGTTTAGAAGAAAAACAAGTAATGAGGTTATTGTCGAATTTCATAATTATTATTTAGCTAGAAGCTTTTCTATATTCTTTTTAAGCACGAATTGGAAGCGCGCGCCAGCGAGATAAAGGGGGCTTAACCTTTTCTTAAATATTTTGTTAAAATCACAATGGTTTGTCCTTCTACTTTACCCTCAATTTGTTTGGTATTATTGTGCACTAAACGGATGTTTTTAACCACTGTACCCAGTTTGGCACTGAGTGTTGATCCTTTAACATCAAGCGTTTTAACCAAAACTACGGTATCGCCTTCAAATAAACGTGCACCGTTGCTATCCTGATGAAACTCTACAGTGCCTTCCTGTTCATGGTCTCCGGTTTTTTTAGCCCATTCTAAAGTGTCCTCATCAAGGTATAATATATCCAGGCTATCAGCTGCCCAGCCTTCATTTCTTAAGCGGCTTAACATGCGCCAGGCCACAACCTGAACCGGAGCAAATTCCGACCACATGGTTTCTGTTAAAATTCTCCAATGACTGGCATCAAGCTGTTCGTTCTTTTCAATCTGGTCTAAGCAGGTTTTACAAACTAATATGCTATTGTCGGCATTGGCATTGCTGGTAGGCGGCACTTCGTAAACCGACAAATTGGTTTCGGATGTACATAATTCGCATTTATTGCCTGATCGGGTTTGTAGTTGTTGTACTAAAGACATCTGATTGAAAATTTTCGGCGAAAGTACTAAAACTTGCCGGAATAATCGAGTTTAACTTGCTGTTACTTTTCGGGCAAGTGGATTTCGGCCAGCATGCACCTTGCACTACCACCACCATTTTTTTCGATGGTATAAAGTGGCGCATAAATGATGCGGCTGTATTGTTCCAGAGCCGTGATCTGTTCAGGGGTTAACGATAAATAAGCCTGCTCTGACATTACCAGTAAGCTTTCGCCTTCTGCATTCGAAAGTTGTAACATATTGCCCGCAAACTGGTTCATTTGCCCTAAGCTAATCTCGATAATTTCTTTGCCGCTTCCTTTTAAACTGATACTAACCTGCAACCGCTCTTCTGGATTGCGGATCGAATCGAGGCAGACTACCGCAAAACGATCGCCAATGCACATCATCACATTGGTGTGGTAAATGGGGAAGTTGTCACTATCAACAGCTTGAAAAACAACAGGTTCATATCCCGTGAGCATGCAAAAGTTATTCAGAACTTCCTCATCGGTACGCACACTTAAGCAGGCGTAGGCAATTTTATTGGTGCGATCGAGTACCATACTGCCTGTTCCTTCTAAAAACGCATATTGCATTTCGTAAAAGCTCAGATCGCTTACATGGTTCAATTCAAAACGGTTGTTCAGCCCATCCAATATTTCTTTTCTGCGTTCTAACCGGCGGTTTTCAGAAAACATGGGGTAGAGGTAAACCGATCCGTCTTCGTGAAAGGAAACCCAGTTGTTCGGAAAAATAGAATCGGGTGTTTCGGGTTGTAAGGTATCGTCTACAACGGTTACATCAACATCGTTTCGCCTTAACAGTTCAACAAAACCATCAAACTCTTTTAAGGCCTGTGTCTGTACGTCCTGTGCTTCGGATGCCACCTGAAATTTGTTATTCCCTGCCGTTTGCTCATTAAATTTAAAGTCGACAGGGCGGATCATGAGGATATGGTTGGTAGTTTGCATTTTTCAGTATTGAGTATTTAAAGTAGCAAGAATAAAGTAGCGGGTTATAAGATGTGATTAATTCAAATGTTTAATAATTAATGGTTGATAGCTTTTGTTTTCAGTACTATAACAAATGAACTAATGACTAATGAACCAAATTATCTCTTAAAATTGGTAAACTCATACAATGGAAACCACCGCGGGCACGCGAAAGTTCTGCCGATGGCATTAAAATTAAAGTATCGGTTATGGTTTCTGCATTTACCTTGCCACTTTCCAGATCCTGGATTAAATCTTTTACGTCTATCACATCAAATCCGGCTGCTTTAAAGGCTTCAACCGTTTTATCGTTCCTGTCGTAACCTAAAACCACACCTTCTTTAATGGCTAAAAGGTTGCACGAATCGGTCCATTGTTCTCTTGAGTCGTAGGGGAATGTATTGTTTCCACTATAGATGATCTTAGTTGGCTCGGTGCTTTTTAGGTCGTTCTGGCTAATGTCGTTCAGCAAAGCTTCTACATGTTCGAAATGTTTAGGCTCCTGCGGATTGGCTTTGGTAAACTGAATGGCAGTAGTTGCTTCGAGTTTTTCGGGCTCCTTTAAGAAGTTGATCGGCTCGTAGGGGTTGTATTTTGGTGAGTGTGCAATCGAATTTAAAATAACCCAGGTATTGCGTTTAACCTGGGTGAAAACGGTGTCGAGGTGCATGTAATCGCGTTTACTCGGTATTTTTACGACAGTAACCTTTTCTACCACATTCTGCTCAAACAATAGTTTAATGGCTTCATTTGCTCCATGTTCTGAAGTTCGTTCGCTGCAGCCAATTAATACGTGGTTGGGGCTTACCATCATTACATCGCCACCTTCTAAAGTGGTGCTGAAGGCAGGTTCATCGCCCGGGCGTAAAAAGTGCATGGTTACATCCGGAATTTCGAGGATGTTGTTGCGGTAAGCTTCAAACAAAGGGTGATTAAAGAAAATATAGCGCATTAAAAGGGTTTCGCGCACGCGGGCTTTTTTTGCCGGCTTATTTAACAGGATGTGGTTATTAATGGTGGTCCCCACATCGCGGGTAAAAATCAGATTAGGTATTGGCGCAAAGATCATGGTATCGTTGGCTAAAGTACCCGAAATAAAAATCTCTGCCAGTTCTTTGGCTGGGGTGTTGGTGAGCGCAATCTGCACTTTATAGGTACAGCCTTCAATGGCACAAACTGCGGCTACCAGTTTCTTTCTGATAGATTCATCCTCGAGCATTTCGCTCAATAAATTCTGGATTTCGATTACTGCAGTCGAATTGTGAAAGTCGGGATGATTGGGTTTGTAAAAATTTCGGTTGGCAGCTTCCGAATCAATTTCGGCCAGTTTACCTTTAATTTTTTCAGGATCTAAAAAATACATCAGCAGTTTGATGTAATAATCGTATTCGCCCTTGCGGATGGTATCTAAATGTACAATATCTTCGAAAAGCCAGTCTTGCGCTTTTGATGGCACAACCTTGCCTAAACCGCTATCCGGACTATGAATTAATAATTTACGCAACCTGCCGATTTCGGTGTTTACATTCACTTTAAAATTTAGATTCTGCTCGCTCATAAATAAATTAGTTGCTACAAAGCTATCATTTTTTTTATAGTCCGGAAGTCCGGTGTCGGCGGTCGGAAGTTTTGACAACCATAAAACAAAACCCTGCGGAAGGCTTCAGTTGGATAAATAATATTGCTCCATACTTCTAACTCCGGACTTTCCGACTCCGGACTTTTTTCTCTATTTTTACGCCATGAATTTTATTATTACCGAGACACAGAAAGCTATTTTGGAGCTTTATAAAGAAGAAGTAGCTGAAAGTGTAATCAATATACAAGAAACGCGTAAAGAATTTGAAGGACAGGCTACAATTGTGGTTTTTCCAATTACCAAAATTTCTAAAAAATCGCCAGAGCAAACTGCTACCGAAATTGGCGAATATTTAGTTACCCATGTTGAAAATGTAACCAAATTTAACGTGGTTAAAGGTTTTTTAAACCTGAGTATCGCCGAAAGTTATTTCTTAAAGCAGTTTAATGAAGAAATTTTAGCGCCAGATTTTGGTGTGTATCCCTCAAACGGGAAAAAGGTAATGGTCGAATATTCGTCGCCTAATACCAACAAACCGCTTCACCTTGGGCATGTGCGTAATAACTTATTGGGTTATTCGGTGTCTGAATTGCTTAAGGCTTATGGTTACGATGTAGTAAAGGTAAACCTGGTTAACGACCGTGGTATTCACATCTGTAAATCGATGCTGGCCTGGCAGAAATGGGGCAATGGCGAAACTCCCGAAAGTACAGGTGAAAAAGGCGATCATTTGGTTGGAAGGTATTATGTAATTTTTGACAAGGAATATAAAAAAGAGATAGATGCCTTAAAAGCCAAGGGACAAACCGAAGAAGAGGCCAAGAAAAATGCACCACTGATTAAAGAAGCGCAACAAATGCTTTTGAAATGGGAGCAGGGCGATGAAGAAGTGGTTTCGCTTTGGAAAACCATGAACGAGTGGGTGTACGCCGGTTTCAATATTACCTATAAAAACCTGGGGGTAGACTTTGATAAGTTTTACTATGAAAGCAACACCTATCTTTTAGGAAAAGGTACGGTTGATGAAGGTTTGGCCAAAGGTGTTTTCTTTAAAAAAGAAGATGGTTCGGTATGGATTGATTTAACGGCTGATGGCTTAGACCAGAAACTGGTGCTACGTGCCGATGGTACTTCGGTTTACATTACTCAAGATTTGGGCACTGCTGAGATGAAACACGACGATTTCAATATGGATGAGTCGATTTACGTGGTAGGCAATGAGCAGGATTATCACTTTAAAGTGTTGTTCCTGATTTTAGAGAAACTGGGTAAAAGCTGGGCTAAAGGTTTGTATCACCTCTCGTACGGCATGGTAGATTTACCGAATGGAAAGATGAAAAGCCGTGAAGGAACTGTTGTAGATGCCGATGAACTGATTGAAAGCATGGTGACTACTGCCCGCGAAAAAACTGAAGAATTGGGTAAAACCAATGATTTTAGCGAACAGGATAAAGCCGAATTGTACAAAAATATTGGTTTGGGTGCTTTAAAATATTTCTTACTGAAAGTAGAACCTAAAAAACGTTTATTGTTTAATCCTGCAGAAAGTATCGATTTTCAGGGTAACACTGGTCCGTTTATTCAATATACACACGCCAGGATTAAATCGCTTTTAAGTAAATCTAATTATCAGTTTAGCACTGGTAGCGATCAGTTTTCGGGAATATCGGAAGTTGAGCTTGAAATGATTTTACAACTGGCTAAATACCCTTCAGAAATTGCCATTGCAGCCAAAGCTTATAGTCCGGCGAGTTTGGCCAATTATTTATATGAACTGGCTAAACTATTCAATAAATTTTACCACGAGGTGCCACCAATTGTAAAAACAGAAGAGGGCGACACGAAACAGTTCCGTTTAAATCTGAGCAAGAAAACCGCAGACATTATTTATTCCGGGATGCTTATTCTGGGAATTACCTCTCCGGAAAGGATGTAATATGGAAAATGTAAGAGGGAAGATGGAACATGTTGGGCAGGAGATCTGAATTTAGCCATATTATAAATAACAGAAAAGAGAAAAAGCATCGTTGGTTAAACCTTCGATGCTTTTTCTTTTCCATGCTATGAGCTATGAGCTATGAGCTATGAGCTACTTCTTCTCCGTTCCAGATTTTACAGCCACAGGTTTCTTTTTTCTAAATGCAGGGAAAGTCATAGGGCTTTTGGCTGGTCGTTCATCACCCAATAAAACACCCCATTGTTTAAACGATTCGGTACGATCGAAGATGATTTTCAACACGGCCACAATTGGTAAAGCTAAAAACATACCCGAAACGCCCGCAATACTGCCACCAATAAATACACCCAAAATAGCAAACAGGGCATTAATTTTTACTTTAGAACCCACAATGCGCGGCATCAGGATGTTATTATCTAAAAATTGAACAAATGCAATTACGCCCAGTACAGTAACTACAGGCCAGAGTTCTTGCGAGGAAGTAAGTGTTAGCAATACGCCAATGATATTGCCAATTAAAGCCCCAACATAGGGTATAAGATTTAGGATGGCGAAAATAACCCCGATTAATAAGGCATGCTTAATGCCAATTAGCATTAATATACCACCCAATAAAATGGTCATATAGCTAATCTGGATCAAGAGGCCGATTAGGTAGCTTTTGATGATTGATTCGGTTTCGAAAATAGCTTCTTTTACTTTAGGGTGATCATCGGTTTTAAACCACATAAAAATAAAACGAAGTAAAATATCTTTGTAAAACAGCATTAAGTAAATGTAAATGGGCAATAGACCAATAAATACAAAAACACCACTCAGGGTTACGGCAGCCCCACCAGCAAGCGATGTGCCCATGTTCATCAGGTCGTCGCTTTTGGCTTGTATAAAGGCTTTTTGTTGTTTGTCATCGTAATGAGTAATACGGCTAATCCAATCGCTTAACGAATTAATGTGCTGGCTAACGTTGGCTTTAATTTGCGGAAAATCTTTAACCAGAATACCGATCTGGTTAGAGAAAAACCATACAATCAATCCTACAAAGAGGGCTACCAGTAGAATGGGCAAGATAATAGAGAGTGATTCGGGGATTTTTTTTCTTTTTAAAAAGCGGTAAACCGGTAGGAGCATAATGCTGATGAAAAAGGCCATGAGCATGGGCATAATAATGTCGCGTCCAATAACCATCACCGCTACAATAGCCATCAGGCCCAGTAGCTCAATCGATCGTTTTACGGTCAGGGGTAAATTGTTAGTCATATATAGCTTATTCTGATTGAGGTTTAAACAGCGTTAGGTAGAAAATGTTTTGGTAAGGCAAAGTTAGTTAAGTTTCGCATAGGGGATTGGTTGTGAATCAATTTTAAACAAGCGATTTACAAGTTAACCGAAATAGTTAAAGAATAAGTTTGGCGTATAGTCCTTCGACTACGCTCAGGGTGGCAATCTCATTTAAGCTGAGACTGGGTTAAACTATGGGTTGATACTGTTAAACTATGGGTTGATACTAAAGAACCGGTGACGAATGAACTATTGAACCAATAACCAACTGAACGAATAGTAAAAAAATTACTTCCCAAACACCATATACCCGCAGATTAGGCTTATTTTTGCGGCTTTTACAATTTGATCATGAACAATCAGGATACCATTATCGCATTATCTACCCCGCCAGGATCGGGTGCCATTGGCGTTATCCGTTTATCTGGGCCCGAAGCCATTTCACTTACCAATGCAGTTTTTGCGGGTAAAGATCTCGAAAAACAGGTTTCGCATACCTTGCATTTCGGCCTGGTTAAAGATGGTGATCATATTGTAGATGAAGTGGTAGCCGGTTTGTATGTAGCACCAAAATCCTACACTAAAGAAAATGTGGTCGAAATTTCGTGCCATGGTTCGAATTATATTATTCAGCAGATTATTAACCTATTGATTCGCAAAGGGGCAAGGGCAGCTAAACCGGGCGAGTTTACCCTCCGTGCTTTTTTAAACGGTGCTTTCGACCTGAGTCAGGCAGAAGCAGTAGCCGATTTAATAGCTTCAAATTCAAAGGCTTCGCACGATGTAGCCATGCAGCAAATGCGTGGTGGTTTTGCTACTGAGCTTAAAGGCCTGCGCGAGCAACTGATTCATTTTGCTTCAATGATTGAACTCGAACTCGATTTTGCCGAAGAAGATGTCGAATTTGCCAACCGCGAGCAGTTGAAAAACCTGGTCAAAAAAATTAATTATGTACTGCAGCGCCTCATTTCTTCTTTCGAAATGGGTAATGTAATTAAAAACGGAGTTCCTATCGTAATAGCAGGGAAGCCCAACGTGGGTAAATCGACCTTGTTAAATGCTTTGTTAAATGAGGAACGTGCCATTGTTTCTGACATTGCCGGTACTACCCGCGATACCATTGAAGACGAACTAACTATTGGTGGAGTCGTTTTTCGTTTTATCGATACTGCGGGCATACGCGATACAGCGGACATTATCGAAGCGCTGGGCGTAGAGCGTACGCTCGAAAAAATGAAGCAGGCCAAACTGATTATTTATATGGCCGATGCAGCCCAAAGCGTTGCCGAAATTGAAGAACAGTTACGCGGACTGGAGCAATTGGCTATCCCATATTTAATTCTGGTAAATAAAGCCGATTTAATTACCGAGCTACAGCGCAAGGCTTTTACTGATTTGAATGTGGTGTTTATTTCGGCTAAAGAGAAACAGGGCATTGAGGCATTAAAAACCACTTTGTTAGAACAGGTAAACCTCCACCACATCAATACCAGCGAAACATTGGTAACTAATATCCGCCATGTAGAAGCATTGAAACAAACCGAGCATGCGTTACAACGGGTACTCGATAATGTAGATAATCCGGTAACTTCCGATTTTTTGGCTATGGATATTAAACAAGCCCTCCATTATTTAGGCGAGATTACCGGAACAGTGACAACGGATGATTTATTGGAGAATATTTTTACGAAGTTTTGTATCGGCAAATAATCCAACTACTGCTGCTAAACAATGAAGTGAGGGAGAAGACAAAAAAGGATGATGAATGGCTTTTGGATAAGCTTCAGTTTTCTTAAGCGCTTTAGAAACAATTCTCTTTCTTGTGGTTAACACTGTGTTAAGGTTAGGTAATTTGGTCTGTATTTGATTTTATTGACCCATGTCAGAAAAACTGATACACAATTTAAGTATTCTTAATTAGTAGTGCTAAGTGTCTTTGCGGATTTGCACTGATCGTCCGCTCCGCATCAAATACATCGCCCGGGCTAACACCTGTCTTAGACCAAGCGAATTCATATTGGTTTTGCCAGTGAAAAGTTACACGCGATCCCGTAGAAATCCGCCTAGCAAACCAGGCCAGCGGCATGGTCATACCATCCTGATTGTCCGGCACCTGCTGAAAGATGCAGAAGTTATCATTTGCAGTCGAGTTGTTGACGATCGTTATTGAATAAGGGCGTGACATAAAATAGGATTGAAGCGCTATAAGATAAATTAAATTATAAATTCCCTACCCGGTGATGGATAGGAATAGCGAATATAATAAAATGTTGGATTACCTATTACTAGATCTCGAATAGAAAAATTCCAATATTTTAAAGGCCAGAAAGTATAGGCGTGGTGTTCATGGGAAGGATTTAGCCTCCGTTAAAACCTTTAAATTCTTCACCTTGCCGGGTGCATCTTATTCCTGTCTTTTCGCAAAAACTGTTGATCGAAAAAATTAAAAGCATGGTTTTACATCACTGAATATGCTAAAATTTTGCATCTTTAGCACGTAGATTTTAATTAATCAATCTATCAGGAACCGCCGAAAACTGCATTTTGAAAGAGTAGGCAACAAACGTTTTCAATGAAAAAAATATTTATGGGGTCAATCGCCCTAGCAACGCTCTCGCTATCTATTCTCTTATTTCAAGTTAGTTGTAAAAAAGAAGTAAACGCCCAAAACTCAGGTAACTACGTTTTGCCACCAGCAACAACATCCACAATGGGTGGAATCATTGTCGGAAGCGGCCTAAGTGTAAGCCAGAACGGAACACTCTCAGCCAATGCAGGTACAACCCAATTAAACAAATTAATTTACTCCAGAATAACCTACGATGCTGGCGGGACTTATAAAGGCGCTGAAATATGGACAGCCAATTATGACGGTAGTGCACAAACAAAAATCAATGTTTCCCTACCTAGTGGTATTGTTTTCGCTGAAAACCCATCACCTAAACTTTCTCCTAATGGCACCAAAATTTTCTTTACCGCAGGCCCCTCATCAAGTTATAATCCAACAATGGCTTCAGTTGAAAGCCTCTATTCCTGCAACATAGATGGAAGCAGTGTAGTTAAGATCATCGAGGGCACAACAACAAGCCGTATTGCAGATCTTTCAGCATACTAATGTTTAAGCCTTCGGGAATAAAATTCATTTTTCCATAAGATTATAAATTAGCAAAGGTGGCCACTTGTTTTTTCAGCAAAGTGGTCACTTTTAGCTCTTAACCGACAATTTTTTTTGCTTAAAAAGGGTTGTTTAGCTACATTAGTAGAAGACACCATGTTGGTACATATTATTATTATAAGAAGGAAACAAGGTTCAGTAAATGGAAGTTTGCTTATTTAGTCTTTAGAGTATGTAAGAGATGCGCTATAAAATTTTCTTATTATAGTTTTATGTCAATAGGCCCTATAAAATATCCTATTTCACCACCTCCATTTTACGACTTAGTCCCCTGTTTTTAATTTGATGAATAGCTAAATTTAGATCAAAGTATAACGTAGCAGGGGTAAGGGGTTATTCAGATAAATATAACTTTCGCGGATATATTAAATCTGATTATTTGATACACTGCTATTCTTTTATCCTGTGTAAATTACGCTCTATGATTAAGAAAATTTTTATATGCCTGTTTTTAGTATTGCAGGGTTTTACTTCGTTTTCAAAAACGATACTCCCTGCGCAGCTATTTGCGAATTGGTTATCTCCAAAAACTAATGAATGGAAGTTCTGTTTTACAGATAATTATGCCATTGCTGAGGGTAAATTCTGGAACTATAGGCTAAAGAGCCAAAAGAAAAATAAGCTTGTACTCGTTCTGAGCTACCAAAAGATGGAACGTGAACTGTTTATCACTTTGATTGACCAAAATACGATCAGGATCGGCAACAATTTCCAATCTCAAGCAGTATACACAAAAAAATATAACGAACAACCCGATTTTGGTAATTACGAGCGTAGAGGTTTTCAACTGCCAGTGATCAAGCCTGGCTCTGTCCATCTTAGAGGGGTGCTTAATGGTTATGACCGTCAAAAATCTGGTTATCAGTTTATCTCACTTAATGTAAATGGTTTGTTAGATGAAGAGCAACAGTCGTATCCTATTAAAGTGGACAGTTTAGGGAGGTTTGAACTTAATTTCGTGTTGGATAATCCCCAGGAGGTAATGCTTAAGTATGGTGATATGCTGGCAGGTTTTTACGCTGTACCGGGGCATCGGCAAATGATTGCTATCAATACCGGGATAAAAGCACCAGGCTCATTTGAGGAATTTTTGGCTTTTATCGGTAGGAGGCAAGATTTACTGTTTATGGGACAGGATGCTCTTTTGAACAGCGAGATGAATAATTTTTATCCCAGGATAATGAAATTAATGGAGCCTGGTGTAAATAAAGATAAGCAAGGGACGCTTGATCAGGACAGCTATAAAAAATATCAGCTGCAGAAACAAAAAAGAATGCTTAATAGTCTTTTAACGTATAGCCAGTTACATCATTCGAGCAAGAAATTTTCGCAATACTTCAAGCAATTTATCACTTACCAAATAGCTGATGATTTACTGAGGTATAGTTGGCTTAACGGAAGCAAATACCTTAGTAAGGATTATTTGGCCTTTCTAAAAACGCTGAAAATAAACGAGCAAATAAATGTTATAACGACCAATTATATAAGCGTACTGCGTGAATTAAGTAGGGGGATCAACCTCATGTCCTATAAAATCACTGCTCCTTCAAGTGCAACCGTAATAGTAAAAGCCAGAGCACTCGGGTACCAGTTAACGCCAAGGCAAGAGGAATTAGCTCGCAAAGCGGTCGTTATCGCAAAAGGACTGGATACAATTTTTATTCAACAGGAAATTGAAGGGATAAAAGATGAACTGCTGGTGAGGGCTTTGTATGCTGGCGCAAAAAGTGCAATTGATAAGCAGAAGGAAGACAACATTATCAGGTTCAACCAGGAGTTTGGTATTACTGCCAGAAGCTTCGCGGGTAAGCTTCTTAAAGCGCAGGTAGTATTTGCTACAATAACTGATAAAGGAGGGCTCTCTTCAAGGGAATTAAGCAAAGCAGTAGCAGAAATTGGATCGGCTACATTGGTATCTGTCCTTGTCAGGCATAATCAAAGTGAAGTATCTAAAAATAGTGAGGATTTTCCCTTATCTACCAATGTGTTGTCTGCTATGGCAGCAAACACCGAACAGTTATTGGAGAAGTTAGTTGAAAAATACAAAGGTAAAGTAGTATACGTAGACTTCTGGGCGCCCTGGTGTGGTCCGTGCATGGGCCAGATGTCATCAAGCCATGAGTTGAAGAAAGAATTGGATGGATTGGATGTTGTATTCCTATATCTTGGTGTGAACTGTTCTGAAGAATCCTGGAGTAAAACAATCAAAGAAAATAACATCACTGGTGAACATTATTTGTTGAGTAAAGATGAATTTACACTACTTAGCGGAAGGTTTCAAATTGGTGGAATTCCCCGCTATATGTTGGTAGATAAGCAAGGTAAGATCGTGGACGAAAATGCCAAACTACCAAGTCAAAAAATGGAACTTTTGAAAGAGATCAATGTGTTGGTTAATTAGATGAGCCAAAAGAGGAATGTTTCTTTATAATGAGGACATCCATAATCACTTCAGATGTGAAAATCGATCCTTCTGGCAGCTAGTGCACTGAATGTAATTAGCTACCAGTATAAAACCGGGTATAGCATGAATCGAGGTAGAATGAACCTCCCTTTTAAGTCATCGATAAAAACGGGATATCAATCAATAGGGATATGAAAACTACTGCAGTTATATTTATAGGATGATTATGGGAAATAAATTTTTAATTGCCTTAATATTATTAATCAGCACGGGGAAATCCAATGGCCAGCAGGGGTTTTACAGAGCTATGGATATCAAATTATTGAGCCTGGGTTACTCTGCGGTATTTCAGCTATCAGGCGCTGGATTCCGGATCAGAGGCCAGGGCCCGTTCCTGTTTCGGGCAGGGGTTAAATACTGAACTAATGGGGTACTGGGTCTTTTAAATTGTTATATTTGATCTTATGTACCAACGTTTTTCAAATATTTGTGCGGCACCCTTAGCCTTTTGCTTTTCTATATTGTCCCTAGCGGTTACAGGGCCCTGCTCTTCACGCTTATCATTATTGACCACTATGATCACCAGCTGGTGATCTGATTTGTATTACAACTGATTATAACTTTTTTATATGTTTATTAAACGCTCCAATTTGTTCTTTTTGATTAAAAAATCATCCCTTCCAGCTACCCTGTTATTATTGACGGCTTCGCTGTTTGGCTGTAAGGAAAAGCTTCAGGCTCCCGACAATAACCAGACCGAACCACAGGTTGCTGTAGTGAGTACAGTGGCCGGTAAATATATTCCCGGGGATGTATTGTTAACCTCGACATCAGGTATGGTGGTCAGCAGTAACGGGAATCTATTTGTTACTGATTACTTAAGACATTGTATTCGTAAAATTTCGCCCGAAGGAAGTGTCAGTGTATTTGCAGGCAGTGCCTCGGGAACCGAGGGGCTAAAAAACGGTAAAGGACTTGAGGCGCGTTTCTACCATCCTCAGGATATAGCGCTTGATCCCCAGGGTAACCTCCTGGTAACCGATGGTAACAGTATAATCAGGAAGATCGATATGGATGGCAATGTGACCAGTTTTGCAGGAAATGGTAAGCTAGCGGTAGTGGACGGATCCTCAGAAAATGCTTCTTTTACCTTTCCATACAGTATAGCAGTCAATTCCAGGGGCGAGGTTTACGTTGTTGATTTCGATAGTGAAATCAGAAAGATCGACCTGAATGGTAACGTGACTACCTTTGCCGGCTCGACCCAGCGTGGTTATAAGGACGGCCTTGGCACTGCTGCCCGGTTTGAGGGGCGCCTAAACCTGGCCTTTGATAAAAATGATGTGCTATATGTATCAGACCAGGTGAACCAGCGGATACGAAAAGTTGAGGCAAATGGTTTAGTCTCCACCGTGGCAGGTTCAGGCGCTGCCGGGATGACAAATGGGCTTGGTACAGCAGCCAGTTTTAATGCTCCCTTTGGGATGACATTTGACGCTGCGGGTAACCTGTATGTGGCCGAATTGTCGAACCATGTTATCAGAAAGATCAGTCCCTCAGGGCTTGTGTCAACTTATTGCGGGAATGGGATAAAGGGAAATAATAATGGCCAGGCCGCAGCAGCATCCTTTGACCGCCCTGTTGTGCTCTGTTATGATGATAAACGGGGACTTTATGTTGTCGAACCGGAGAGGCGTACGATAAGAAAGGTGCTTCCTACCGGTGAGGTGGTGCCGTTTTGTGGCGATGTGACCCCAGTCGATGGTCCGGCGCTCGGTGTGTATTTCGCCCGTCCGGATGGTATTGTCCTGGATAAACAGGGGAATATTTATGTGTCCGATATGGATAACAATATGATCAGGAAGATCAGCACTTCGGGGCAGGTGAGCCTGCTTGCCGGGCATGTTATAGCGGGCTTTCAGGATGGAGCAGGAGGCAATGCGAGGTTCGCAGCTCCCATGGGCTTGGCAATCAATGATAAGGGTGAGATCTTTGTTGCCGACAAGAACAATTCGGCCTTAAGAAAGATCTCCTCCTCTGGGGTGGTCAGTAAAGTGACGGGAGACTTAAAACGGCCCAGTATAGTAGCAGTTGATAAAACTGGTAACATCTATTGTAATGATCTCTCTTCCAGTTATCTCTATAAACTAAACCCCGGTGGGGTAATTTTGGAATTAGCCAACGCTTGGGGTACCTCTGGTAACGGCTGGTTCTGGTACAATCCCTCCGGGATCATTGTGGATGCTAAGGGCTATATCTACGTGGCAGATACTGATAACCATACCATCTGCAAGTCGGTTAATGAGGGGATGTATTTTTCGCTTTTGGCTGGAAGAAGGGGCTATGGGAACTTTTCGCTGTCAGGCAATTCAAACGGGACTGCAGATGTCGCTACTTTTAACAGGCCTAAAGGAATTGTGATGGACGGGGTAGGCAATATCTTCGTAGCCGATTCGGATAACCATCTGATCCGTAAGATCAGTCCTACAGGAATGGTTACCACCATTGCGGGGTCGGGGGTAGCGGGCTATGCTGACGGAGTGGCGCTTGCTGCCAGATTTAATCACCCAAGTGGGCTTGCGCTCAATTCGGATGGAACCGCATTGTATGTGACCGATCAGGACAATAACCTGGTGAGGAAAATTGTGCTGGATAAATAATGCGGTACAACTCAATGCAATCACTAATTTAGTTCAGTGGATTATCCTTTTGTTATGAATACGGAACTACAACTCAAGATTACTTTACGCTCGCCTACACCGGGGGTAGACTTTGCGCTGCAAAAAGGATCAGGCAATAGCTGGCAGAGCATTCAGAAACAAAATGTATCTTCAAGTGATATCAGCTTTCTGTTTTTGGTAGGTATAAAAGGGGAGCGGGGGAGGGATCAAGAGCCCAAGCTTTCCGGGCCTTTTGTACAGGGGGCTGCAGGTGGGAAATTTGTGTATATCGGTATAGGGACTTATGTGGGGCAAATAGGTACGGTATGGAGCAGGCGTTTAAAGGTACCCCTTTCAGCTATCAGCTGGGATATGGTGGATAAGTGAGGGGCTGATGCTAAACTGGTATTGGCTACAGTTGTACCCGGTACAGGGAGGGACTGGGGAGTTGATTGGTTTGGGGGGGATTGGTTGGTGGTGAGAGGTTAAGGAAAGTTATTAGGGGGTAGTAAAGGTGTATTGTTTGTAGGGTTTGGTTTGTGGTACGGCTTGTTGGTTTGGTGTTGTTGCTATGTTTTTTTTTGATCCTGGTATTAGCACAGGATTGACCACCAAAAGTGGGGAAGAACCAGTTTCATTGAAATACGCAACCCAACCACAAAATAGATAGAACGCATAACCGCTAAATTGATTATCAAGGCTATACTGCCAAAGGACATACTGCATACGATGAACTCTATCTGGCAGAGTTTAGCAGAGTGGGTAACTATACCTTACCCACAATTGTTAAATTCACCTCGGTAGCGGATAAAGAATTTATCCAGCCAAGAATTGTAACTAAAATTGACTATGAGTTGAAGTAATGATTTTGGAGGTTACCTTAATGTAGTGCTGAATTATTGCAGCAAATTTCGGACAACACAGATCTGTCCGAAAATTGAAGAATAATAATCCTCGCCTAAACTAATATTGATAAATAGACTCGCTGCGAAGTGTTATTGATCTGCTTTTTTAACAGGCCAATGGTCTAAAACATTGTTTTGCAAATTAATCTTTTTACCATTGTAATACAGTGAAACAGCCTGAAAAATGCTGTTTAGTATTTGCGTATTTTGCGGTTTAATTTGTTTATTTACAGTGATTTGTGATTTCTGTATCGGAGCGTAATGGTGAACGATAAAACCGAACTGGTTTTTAAACTCAGCCGGAATCTGATCTGATTACCTTCACCATTATTCCCAAACGTGCCCGGTTAGATTTTGGCCTGTAACCAGAAGTTTAACTGGGCATTTTTAATATTCCCTTCCGCATCAAAATACTTGTCCATCCACAATTCAGGCTTGTCTTTGAGTAAAAAGTCGGCGTAATTGCTGTTCTTTTTAAAGAAATAGCGGGCAGAAAAATGATCATAAACATCTAAAATATGCGTGGTATAAGCCAGGGCCAGTTTATTATTGCCTTTGATGATCGCCAGGTTTTCATCATTATCATACGATGCCTTGTGTCCCAGGTTATGGCTGCCGGTAATGACCACACAATCTTCTGAAAAAGGGTCAATCACCATCACCTTATCATGGATGATGGCAAAGCCGGCGTTGAGCATTTCCTTAATCCAACCCTCCGGAATTTTTTTGCCATCGAAAGCTTCAGCACCGAAAACCCGATAATCCTGCTTAATGGGTGTTTTATCACCATCGGCCTTTTTTGGTGGAACCATACCCTTCAGGTCATAATAGAAACCTTCAGACGCAGATTTATTGGTTACGCAGCCCCGCACAAACAGGTGCTTGTTTTGCTTTAATGCTAAAGCAGACCAATTAGCAATTGAAGGCGAACCAGGATAAAATGCGAGGAATAAAATCGAATGCTTAGCCGCATTGATACACTTAACTACTGCCTCCATATCCACCGGCCTGAGTTCATTTGCATTGTTCGATCTTGCCTTTGGTGTATTGGGAGAAAACCAGCTCTGCAGGGTATGTTCACCAATCGATAAACTTTCTCCCTTAGCACACCAGCTGCGCAAAACGCTTCCCTGCAGGTTTTTAGCAATACCCGATGCTGCATCATTATCCAACACCAGCTGTTTCCAATAATCCATATACCGCCCGGCCAGCGCCGGATCCTCAATAATCATTGTATTATTAGTTTGAGTACATAAACCTGTAGAAGTCCAGTTGGTGGAGCCAAAGAGTACCGATTTTGGTTTATCGTTTTTATCGGTATACACCAAAAATTTATTGTGCCCGATATGGTTTTCCGGCATCACCCTGTCATATACCTCCGCACCAACTGTTTTCAATTCAGCGCGAACCTCATCATTGTGGTCAACCGTGATTTGTGGATATTTTAGTACGCCATTTTTATCCGGTTTTTTGGGCTTACTTGTATCGTCTATTTTGCCTCTGGAATTAGATAAAACAATATTCAGGCTGGTTTTTAAAGCCTTCAGCAATTCAATCAGTTCCGGATCACCTAATTCATACAAAGCCGCATAAATTTTTCCTTCATCTTTTGCTTTATCCAAAAAACCGGTAATCGCTTCCACCATATCGCCCGACAGGCTTTCCCTTAACACATCCTTTCCCTTATAGTCCGCAACCCGTTTCAGAAGCCCGCCTTTTTCAGGTTCATCGGTCAGCGCTTTGGAGATCCTTTGCGTAGAGATCAACCCCCGGTTAAAATAAGCCGACATGTTACTGCCCACATTCGCCGTGATTTCCACCTCATTGGAGATGATGATCGGCAGCTCGCTCATTTCCACCAGCTCGCCGGGTTTGCCTTTCAGCGGAACGATCTTATACCGAAACTTCCGGTTACCGGTTTTCTCCCCAATCCGCCTTGCATCCACATCTTTCCAGTAAAATTTTTGAATAGGGAAGTCCCTTGTTGTCTGTCCTTTTTCAATTTTGTAGCCCTTAAAGACAGAAAAACTCGATAAGGCAGTTTCTACATTTTTGTTATCAATCCGGTAGATGGCGAAACCCATACAGCCAACAGGTTTTTTTCCGAAACTCCAGGCAATGGTGATAACATCATTGTTGGAAAAAGCGATTGCGTTTTGCATTTATTTAGATTTTTGTGTTTTTGATCAAGCTAATCCCATACGCTAATACCCCTTTTAAGCATATTCTAATTTAAACATTTTACTGCATCAATTCCTATACTCAATTCTTGGTATTAAATGGAATATAAATCCATTATTCTAATGGAAATGAAGAGCTGATTATATGGTTTGAGAGAATAGATACCTGGTCATTTCTGTAAAAGGGAGCCTATAATCTATTACTAAGCTGCATAAAATTAAACCTTTAAGGCTGTCTGGAGCGATGGATTACAAGTTCGAATGGTCGTCAATATCGAGTTATACGCTGTAGATGCTGCAAGCTTATAAAAAGAACAGCTTGATTGGAAAAACGATGAGTGAAATTATCCAATCTTTTTTGGCCAATCCTTTTCAGAAGATCCGTTCTTGAGATAAGAACATCACCGCTGTAACAACTGCGACCGTAACATTTATTTTGTGTACGAAATATTTCGTATATTAGCGTGTGTTATGAAAAATATAGCCATACTGATTTATTTCTTATTTACATGTGTTTGCAGCTTTGCACAAAGCAGCGACAATCCGATGAGATCGCCAGTCGATTCTGCGGTAGCTAAACTAATGGCTACATATATGAAGGAGGGGAAGCGGGTAGGTATTTCGATTGGTGTCAATTATAAAGGAAAATCCTATACCTATAATTACGGCGAAACAGCACCGGGATCTAAAAAACTTCCCAGCAGTACTTCCATCTACGAGATCGGCTCAATTACCAAGACCTTTACGGGCCTGCTCATCGCCCATGCGATTACGGAGGGAAAAATGTCTCTTAACGATGATATCCGTAAATTCCTTCCTGGCAATTTTCCAAATCTCCAGTATAAAAACGACGATCCGGTAAAGATCGGCTATCTATTGGCGCATACTGCCCAGTTTCCCAACAGTTTTGGCAACCCAATAGAAACATCCGCTTTTCTGGATTCTCTTCATCATGTAAAGCTTGATTCCATAAAATCTTTTCATTATGCTTATTCAAATGTCGGTTATCAGCTGCTTGGATTAATCTTGGAAAAGATTTATCAAAAAACCTATTATCAGCTCATTAGCCAGCATATCGTTTCTCCCTTAGGCATGGCCCGAACGGCTCTTTCCTACAGGGTAAAGTATGCTAAAGAGCAACTTAGTGGATACGGTACAAATAGAGCAGCGGTTGGTAATATGCCCTGCACCCTTCCAGGGGCGGGAAGTCTTCACTCTTCTGTAAGCGATATGCTCAAGTACCTTCGGTATCAGAACACCGAGAACAATCCCGCACTCAAGCTAAGCCACCGGATCACAGTTGGGGACATAGATAACGGAGCGCACGCCTTTCAATGGGAGATCGGGAAGACCTGGAACTGGGACCAGTACCTTAGAGTGGATGGAGGGACAGATGGCTTTCGCAGTTTCTGCCTCATCTATCCGCTCACCCAAATTGAAATTGTTATTCTTTCAAACCAAAAAGACGACTCGGCCGGCAGTGGACTCTATAGCGTGGCCAGCGGTATATATAAAGTAGTAAAGGAAATCAAATAAATGTAAAACATTAGCCCAAAAACAGGTTGTTAAAGCATTAAAAGTGATGTGAAAAACAAACATCTTATTTTTCGCTCGGCGGTTATTACTAATGTTCGATGCTGCTCCCTTTTTTCGATAAAGGAAAAATTGTTCCATGCAACCATGTCTGAGAATGCTGTTTGAAAAATAAAGTGATTGGATATATTTGGGTCAATCTTTAAGATACCTTAATGTATCCTAAAGTGCTGTCATCTGGCTGCCAAATTAAGGGTAAGTCCGCAGTGAGTCCGTGTATAGTCCGCATTTTTATACTCAAATGCGGACTTACTACGGACTTACCTCGGAGCTATAGTATATCAGGATGCCAGATGGTATGCATTAGCCTGCCACAAACATGCGGTTATCTGGCTATTTTTGATAGTATAGCTAATGCTGTTAGAAAGTGGCCGGTATTATTAGCGTAGCATTAAACTGCTATATTGTACCACCTTTTTCTTAGGGTTAAGCCAAATATATAGTACTAATGGAGATAAGCATTAGGAATATTGCCGGGCACATAACTAATACCATACGCAGCTTTAAGTAACCTGCAAACAACATCCATAATTGTTTTTTCCTCCCGATGCATTTGTGGAAGTAATCCCATCATTGCATAACTAAGTGGATTTACCGCTGCAATAAGTGTTTCCCAGGGATAGCCTTTGCCCCAAATTAGGCCCGGAACGGTGGTTTGAAGATCAGCAGATTTAGAAAGTAAGTACTCCATCATATCTTGTGACTGGTTAGCATTTTGATTAACCGTATGAAAAATAGGAGTTTGACCACCGAAACCCCACGCATCGATTCCTGCTTTGGTATTTACATCGGCACCATATCGAAACAAAACTTTTGCACAAGACAGGTGGTTAAACTCAGCGCAGATATGCAATAAGTTAACTTCAAACAAAGGCGTGTAAGCGCAACGCAAGGTATAACTTGCTTTAACCAATTCCGGATGTTTGCAGAGTTCATCTTCCAGCAATTCATCATCATCAGAAAGTACAGCCAATAATGCCTGGTTTTCGAGCTTTAATCCGGCAGTAATAAACGCCCTCACACAATCTTTAAATCTAGGCGTTCTGGTATACTCACTGGTTAACTCCTCTATTAGTGGCTTCCCATTGAAAAAATCATTAGGATTAACTCCATTTGCAAAACATTCCTCAATGCCACTTACAGAGTGACATTCAATATCACCGATCAATTTTTCTAAATAATCCATATTCATCAATTAACCAATAGCAATCCAGCCACCACAGCAAGCAATCGGCCTATTAAAGTTAGCACATTGTTCGAGCTGTTTTACTGGCTGCTAAATATTTATTCGCCATATCCTAATAAAAGAATTACCTCATGATTTACAAATAATGCTGCTATTTTTGCCCTGGTAAATAAAATTTTTACCAAATAGCACTTCTCATTCAAACTGATTGCTAAAATACATGAACGATAAATTTTCAGACAACAATCAAATTGAAATTGTTGCCAGCTTTTCTGAACTGGTAAATACCAATTTTCAGGGAGATACCAATGCCATGTGCTGGCACAGAAATTTAGCTGGAGATTTTAAAGAAGTTGTGACTAAACTCCAGTTGGAGCAGGATATCACAGTGGTTCTTCCCGAAAACCTTTTATCGTTGCAACTTTCTGAAGAGGGGAGTATGGCTAGGAGAATTATTCTAAATGACCTAAAATTATTAACTGATTTTGGTGCATCTCCTTCGCTCAACCTGATTAAAAGTTACCAGCGTGATGAAGAGCTGGATTTCATTTCAACCGATGTTTATTCTTATCATGTAGACCGGTCGCCCGTTGCAACTGACACTTTTTTATGTACATATTATGGTGCTGCAGGTGATATAATACCGAATCATCAGGTAGAACAAAAAGTTTTAATACCAGAAATCCGCGAAAAGCTTAAAGCATTACATGAAGGACCGGAAGCAGGATTTGAAACTTTTTTAGCAGAATATTATTTTGACCTGCATTATCAGCCGAAAAACAATGCAAAGCCGGTAAATTTAGGTCTGGGGCATCTTTGGAAATTGGCAGTCGATCATCCCGAACAAAAAGTTTTACCCTGTGTTCACCGTGCGCCAGTAGAAAATGAAGGTGAGTACCGGCTACTGCTGATTTGTTAAACAGCTGCTTGCGCTAATAATAACAGTTTTAGATCCTGTTTTTATTAAAAAAAATATATTGCTTATACCGGGATTGTTTTTTGCTGTGATGCCCTTTATAAGCTCGTTTGCAATTTTGCGCATTACATTTTTTGGTTAAAATGGTAAGCTGAACAATTTTATTTCAATAACTAAAAATTGAGTTGTTTTGAAAACTTGCGAGTTTGTTACGATAAAACTATTTTTGGATTATCTTCCCTTAACAAACTTATTACCAAACATAAAAATCAAAAAAGAAACGATGTTCGATTACGGAGCACTGCCTGATGACGATCTCTATTTGCTCTTGAAAAACGACGACTCAATGGCGTACACGATAATTTACCATCGTTATTTTGATACGCTTTATGTGCATGCCGCCAATAAATTGAAAGATAAAGATGAAGCCAAGGATGTGGTGCAGGAAATTTTTGTCAATTTATGGAATAACCGAACCGCAATAAACATCACCACAAACTTTAAATCCTATTTGTACGTATCGATAAGGAACAAGGTATTAGACCGGATTTCCCATCAACAGGTGGCCAGCAGGTATGCCGATTCGTTACAGCATTTTATCATCAGCAATCAATGTGTTACCGATCATCTGGTTCGGGAAAGACAACTTACGCGGATAATTGACGATCAGATTGCACAATTGCCGGATAAAATGCGCGCTATTTTTGAATTAAGCAGAAGAGAAAGTTTATCGCACAAAGAAATTGCCCATAAACTGAATATTTCCGAATTAACTGTGAAAAAACAAGTAGCCAACGCAGTTAAAATTCTCAGAAGTAAACTAAGTGTTAACTTTTTTTTAATTTTTTAATTTTTTTCTACTCCCTCTCTTCCAGTTAGCCGTCGTAGTTATAATTAAGGATAAAAAATCCTTTTGTATCTATGAAACAACATCAAGCTAACGATCTTTTTAACAAATACCAGCAAGGCAAATGCACCGAAGAGGAGCTGAGCCTGTTAGAGAGCTGGTATAATTTACCCGAATCAGAACCTCTTGCATTTAACGCCGATGAAATATTAAAGGCGAAGGCTGAGGTTTGGCAAAAACTTCCACTACACCAACCTAAGAAAACAATAAAACTATGGCGTACAGTAGGTATTGCTGCATCTTTACTGCTCGCAATAAGTATTGGTTTTGTGGTGTTTTCCCAGCGAAACAAAGCCGGACAGGATTTAACGGCAAGTAACGATATTAAACCCGGAGGGAAAAATGCTACCCTAAAATTAGCCGATGGGCGCGAAATTATCCTGAACAATCTGGCTACAGGTGAAGTATTGCAGCAGGAAGGCCTTAAAATTACCAAAACCGCAAACGGACAATTAATTTATACGGTACAAGGTTCTGCAGATCATGAGGCATTGGCTTTTAACAGCATCAGCACGCCACTTGGCGGTACCTATCAGGTTATTCTGCCCGATGGGACCAAGGTTTGGCTAAATTCTGCTTCATCATTAAAATACCCAACGGCATTTAAAGATAACAAGAGAGAAGTTGAACTTGTTGGTGAAGGTTATTTTGAAGTTGCGCACAATGCACAGAAACCTTTTCACGTAATTACAAAAACGCAGGATATAGCTGTACTGGGTACACATTTTAATTTATCGGCTTATCCCGACGATGATTTTGCAAAAACTACCCTTTACGAAGGAAAGGTTGAGGTTCGTGCACAAGACCAGGTGGTGGTGCTCAAACCAAACGAGCAGGCAGTGTTACAGGGCGGGAAACTTTTAGTTAAACAGATTGATAACGAAGGCGATTTAGCCTGGAAAAACAACGAATTTTCTTTCTCCAGCGAACGTTTAGGCGAAATATTGAAAAAATTAGGCAGGTGGTATGATGTAGAGTTCGAATGTCCGAAAGATTTAGAGAACCTCGAATTTGGCGGATATATCAGCAGAGATAAAAGCTTAAAACAGGCATTAAACATGATTGATCAGGAGGGCACAGTTCATTTTAAAATAGAAGGGAGGAAGATTACCGCTATGAAGTAAATTTTACCAGCTTCAGATCAAAAAAAAGGATCAGAGCATTGCAGTGCCCTGATCCCTAAACTCTTGCAGGAGTCGATTTTTTTTGGATCTGTGAAAATAGAATAAACCATTTATCATTTCTTAGACCAAACCCAAACAAACAAATGTATGAAATTTTACATAACATTTATCGGGTAAAATATGCCCGTTTAAATGCTCGTATTTTACTCAAAGTGAAGTTAATAACCTTTATCATCATCGCTACATTCTTACAGGTGAGCGCTTCAAGCTTCGCCCAGATAAGCTTGCGTGAAGAAAATGCTTCGCTGGAACAGGTTATACAAAAAATCAGAAAACAAACCGGATACGATTTTTTTTATAACTCTGCTGCTATTAAAAGAGCTAAACCAGTTACTGTTTCTTTAGAAAATGTTTCTATAAACAAGGCGCTGGAAGCTTGCTTTGCCGGACAACCGCTGGTTTACCGGGTAGAAGAAAAATCTATTATTATCCAGGCACACCGCGAAATGGTAGTTGCAGCTATTTTGGTAACCGGTAAAGTAGTGGATGAAAAAGGGCAGCCTATTCCCGGGGCTTTAATTAGGGTAAAAGGCACCAATGGCATAAGGCCTGTTGCTACCGATGCGAACGGTCAGTTTACAATCCTGGTACCTGATGAAACGGAGACTTTGTTGGTGAGCTATATTGGCTATAGAGTAGAAGAAGTTTCGATTAAGAATAAAAAATCACCTTTCACTATCAAACTTTCACCAGCTACTAAGGATTTGGAAGAAGTAAGGGTAATTAACACAGGGCTATTTAAAAAATCAGTTGAGAGCTTTACCGGAGCCTCAACTATGATTACAGCTAAAGACCTGGCCGATAATGGTAACAGAAACCTGATTTCTACTTTGCGTAACATCGACCCGGCTTTTAATATTATCGAAAGCAATGCCTTTGGATCTAATCCTAACCGTTTGCCCGAAATCCAGATTCGTGGTAACTCGAGTATTCCAAATGTAGGCGAATTACAAGATCAGGCCAGGGCCGAACTTAACACCCCATTAATCATTTTAGATGGTTTTCAATCTACCTTACAAAAATTGTACGATATGAATGAAAACGAGGTAGAATCGATCACCATTTTAAAAGATGCTGCAGCTACTTCCATGTATGGTTCGAGAGGTTCAAACGGTGTGATTGTAATCATGACCAAAGCTCCACGACCCGGAAAACTACGCTTATCACTACGATCAGATGTTAATTTTGAAGCGGCTGATTTGAGCGGTTACAGCTTGTTAAAGGCTGCTGATAAATTAGAACTGGAGCGCATTGCCGGCTATTATAACAATGCAAGGGCAGAAATTGACCTACCCTTAAAAAGATATTACAATTTCTTGCTTAACGAGGTAAACAGTGGCGTAGAAACCGACTGGATGGCTTTGCCCGTAAGAAATGAATTGGGACAAAGACATTTCCTTAAAGTAGAAGGTGGCGATAACGCATTCAGATATTCAGCCTCAGGTCAGTTAAATGATATTCAGGGGGTAATGAAAGGCTCATCGCGCCGTACCTTTAACGGTAATATTACTTTGGCTTATATCTATAAAAATTTAAGGTTCAGAAACAATCTTCAAATTCAGCAAAGCAACTCACAGGAATCGCCTTACGGCACTTTTAGCACTTATGTGGCCATGAACCCATATTGGAGGCCTTACGATGCAAATGGAAATGTTTTGAAGTTTCTCGGCGATCCGGGCAATACCGATTATGTAAATTATTGGGGAACTCTGCCTACCAACCCTTTATATAACGCTACACTAAAAACTTTTGATAAGAGTGCTACCAACGAATTGATTAACAATACCATGGTAGAGTGGAACCTGGTTAAAGATTTGGTATTAAGAGCGCAATTGGGTTTAACCAAAGGTACTACACAAAGTGATGCTTTCAGACCTGCAGAACATACTGCATTTGCCAATTATACTACTGATAATATCTTTAGAAAAGGTGATTACAACTATGGAATCAGAAATAGTTTTGGTTACGATGGCTCTTTAAATTTAGCTTACACGAAGATGCTTGGCCTTAAGCACCTCATTAGTGCTGGTGCCGATTATAACATCCGTCAGTCTAAATCATCATCCTACAATTTTTTAGCTGAAGGTTTTCCTAATGCCAATTTCGATTTTGTATCTATGGCATTACAATATGCCAAAGATGGTAAACCCAGCGGAACCGAAAGCCTGACACGCTCAATAGGACTCACCGGAAACGTAAACTATATTTACGATAATAAGTATTTTGTTGATGCTTCATTGCGTGTTGATGGGTCATCTCAGTTTGGAAGTAAAAAACGTTTTGCTCCGTTTTGGTCAGCTGGTGCCGGATGGAATTTGCACAACGAAGCTTTCTTAAAAGGTAACAGATATGTAAACCGGTTAAAATTACGTGGTTCGGTAGGTATTACCGGCGCGCAAAACTTTAACGCTTACCAGGCTTTATCTACTTACCAGTATTATACCAACGAAAGATACTACAACTGGATGGGATCTTACTTAATAGGCTTAGGAAATGACGAGCTAAAATGGCAGCAAACGGAAAAATATAACATCGGTGTTGATGCAGAATTTTTAGACAGGCGACTTCGCTTTACAGGTGATTATTATATTGAAACCACTAAAGATCTGGTTTCATCGGTTAACTTGCCGGCATCGAGCGGATTTACCAGCTATGTAGATAATATTGGCCGTTTACGTAACAATGGTTACGAGCTAAAAGCTACAGGTTTTATCTTAAACAATCCTAAATCAGTTATCTGGAGTGTTTCTGCAGCATTATTGCACAATAAAAATAAAATTGTAGAAACTTCAAAGGCGTTAAAAGATGCCCAGGCCGCCACGCTTAACGGTAACAGCGACCCAGGTACCCTTTACATCGAAGGTTATTCGAGTAATGCCATATGGGTTGTACCTTCTTTAGGTATCGATCCGAGTACCGGAAAAGAATTGTATTTGGGTAAAGATGGTCAGCCAACCTATACCTGGAAAGCTACTGATATTGTTGCGGTTGGTTCAAGAGACCCTAAATTTTTCGGAAACTTCAGTACCATGATCCGCTATAAGGATTTTGCAATCAATACGTCGTTTAGATATACCGTTGGTGGGCAGCAATATAATAGAACACTGGTTGACCGGGTAGAACTTACTAATTACAAGAATAATGTAGATAGCAGGGTGTTTTACAGCCGCTGGCAAAACCCGGGCGATGTTGCCGCTTTTAAAGGCTTGCTGGTAACTACACCAACTTACAAATCTTCTAGGTTTGTGCAGGATGAAAATACGTTGGTATTACAGAACATTAATTTTCAGTACAATTTATCCAACAAAGAGTGGTTAAAGAAAATGAAACTGGAAAGCTTAAACCTAACCGTTAACGCTTCTGAGCCAATGTACCTGTCAACTATTCGCAGAGAAAGAGGAACCGATTATCCTTTTTCAAGACAGTTCTCCATGAGTCTAAGTGCTACATTCTAAACTTATAGCAATGAAAAAAATTAATTACATATTAATCGCTGTGTTTCTAACCGGGATACTTTTCTCATCATGCAAAAAGTACCTTACGGTAAACCCAAAGACACAAATGCCACAGAATATACTTTTCGATACTGAAGGTGGCTTTAAGGATGCACTTACGGGTGTTTATATCCAAATGAAAAGTAGCAGTACCTACGGTTCGGCTTTAACCCAAACAACGATTGAAAACCTGGTTTCAAGCTGGGATGTTACCTCAAACGCTACAGATCAGCGTTTAGGCTTGTTTAGCTATACCGATGGAGGTGTTCAAATTAGTTTTGAAGCCATTTGGGGGCAGCAATACAAAACCATCGCGAGTGTTAATGCCATATTGGGGCAAATTGATGCCAGAAAAGACGTGTTTAAAACACAAGGTTTATACGAATTGGTAAAAGGAGAGTGTTTGGCCATCAGGGCTTATCTGCATTTCGATATGCTTCGCCTGTTTGGCCCTATACCTACCGCAACAACCGGTGCAGCATCAATGCCTTATGCTACAATAGTATCGACCACCCCGGTTGAGAAAATTTCTTATACCGCATTTCAAAATGCCTTATATAAAGATTTAACTGATGCAGAAAACTTACTGAAAGATATCGATCCGTTAACAAAATATAGTGTTGCCCAGGTTAAAAGCCCTGGACTTACATCAGGTTTTAATCCAAGCGATACTTTTTTTGCTTACCGTTACCTGCGTATGAATTATTATGCAGTGAAAGCTTTGCAAGCCAGAACTTACCTGTGGTTTAATGAAACAGCAAAAGCTTACGAGTGCGCCAAAGCGGTAATTGATGTGAAAAATACCGATGGTACTCCGAAATTTAAACTGGGTGCAGCTACCGATTTTTCCAATAAGGACTTTGTGCTTACTGCTGAGCATGTTTTCGGTTTATACGATTTCGATATGTTTAATAAGTATAACAACAACTATGCTGCCGGAATACTTAAAAAAGGTACTGCAGAAACAACCATCAAAACCCAGTTGTACGGTAATACCGGTACCGATATCAGAGAGAGTAACCTTTGGGAACTGGTTACTTTAGGCAACGGTTCTAAATGTTATATCACCAAAAAATATCAGGTAGTGGCCAATACAGCCGTAACAGCTGCAACAGATTTTAAGCAAATCCCAATGATTCGTTTGAGTGAATTGTATTTAATCGCTGCAGAAGCTGCTCCATATGCAGAAGGGGTAGAATACCTGAAAACATTCAGAACTGCCCGCAACATTGGTACCATGGCTACGCCTGCTAACCCTTCGGCATTGCAAACCGAAATTATTAAAGAGTACCGCAAAGAGTTTTATGCAGAAGGTCAGGGCTTTTACAACTATAAACGCCTTAATGTACCTAAAGCAAGTTTCTTATTTGTACCCTCGGCAGCAACAGTCAATTATTTGATCCCTATCCCAAAAACTGAAGCTATTTAATATAACACCATGAGAAAATTATTTTACCTGGTATTGCTAATAGCTGTAGCAGCTGTTAGCTCATGCAAACAAGATCAGTATTATTTGTTTAACGACATAGGTAGGGTACAATTTGGGCCTGAGCCGAACCGGATATATACCACCTCTTACGATCTTGTAGATACACTAAAGCCTTATACGTTTTATTACAAAGATGCAACCGTACTGCAGGATACCATTTACTTTGATATTTATGCCATCGGTGGAACCACCAAAACCGATAGGGCTTTTACGCTCGAACAGGAGCAGATTCCTAACGCAGTAAACGCGGTTGCAGGTACCCATTATGTGGCCTTTAACGATCCGAAGGTGAGCAAATTTTATGTAATCAAGGCTGGTACGGTACATACCCGTGTACCGGTAATTGTTTTGCGCGATGCCAGTTTAAAAACAAACACACCCAAGTTAAAATTTAAAATTACGGCCAATGCCGATTTCCAGCTGGGTGAACAAAATAAACTCTGGCGAAAAATTGAAGTTACCGATCGTTTAAGCCAGCCGGCCCAATGGACAGCATCTTTTACCCAGTATTATTTTGGTAAATACAGTGTGGTAAAACATAGCTTCCTGATCAATAGCTCAGGCGAGAAATGGGATAACGATTTTATCAACAACCTCTATGCCGTAGGCGGTTTGCTGAGTTATTATCAGATTACCATGAAAACCGCATTAATCAACTATAACAATGCACATCCCGGCGCGCCATTGGTTGATGAATTTGGCGAAGTAGTAGTTTTTCCTTAACCATTAAAAATTAAAAGATGAAAAATCTATGGATATACGTTATGGTCGTAATGGCTATGATGACTGCCTGCAAAAAAGATCACAGTAATTATGATTATAAAACGGGTGAAAAAATAACGGTTAAAGGCATCGAATCGAGTTATACCTTAATTTCAGAACTTGATCGTTTAACCTTAACACCAGAGGTAAGCTCAACAGAGCCAAATGCACAATTTGAATATTTATGGGGTATATACGAAACCAATGTTCAGGGATCGGCTCCGGTGTTGGATACGCTGGCTAAAACCAAAGACCTTAACTACCTGATTAAGCAGGCTGCAAAAGGCTGGGTCCTGGTTTACCGCGTTACCAATAAAACTACCGGTTATTCGCAGTACATTAATGTGCCGGTAAATGTGGTAACCGAATTTACAAGGGGTTGGTATGTGGCCAAAGATGATGGTACACAATCAGACCTCGATTTATTTTTAACCCCAACCAGTATTGTGCCCGTAGGTAAAAGAGAGAATCTTTACAGTAGCATTAACGGTAGTAAGTTACCCGGACAGGCAAATTTGCTTAGTTTTCTTTCAGCCTATAAATCAACGGTTACGGGTACTTTAGGTAATACCCGCACATTGGTTTTATCAACCGATAAAGACGTGGCCACGGTTAATGTAAATACCCTGAAGAAAATCTTTACGCTTGATAATTTGCTTTTTGATGCGCCTACAGTTAAAGGGCCTTGCCAGGTTTTTCCAGGTGGAGGTAGTGCTTATTACCTAATCAATGGCGGGAATGTACACTCCATTGTTAATATCTCGGCTAATATTGGCAAGTTTGGCGGAAGGTTTTTAAAAGACGCCAGCAATACGCCTTACAGCATATCTAAGTATTTCATGTCTAACACGAGTAGTAATGCCTACTTTTTCGACGAAACTTCAAGTACGTTTTTTGGAATTGGCAGTGGCTATGGAACTGCACTTTCAAGCATTAGCGATGTAACAGGTACTTCGATGAGTGCAAGCAATAATAATCAGAAATTATTGTATATGGGGCTAAAATCAGGCACCTATCTGCCATCACCTGCATTACGATATGTATTTTCCGGGTGTGCAGTATTTCAGGATAAGAGCAACTCATCAAATAAAACCTTATCCAATATTGATATCGATGGCTATACGATGAAGTTAACCAATACTTCGTTAACTACTGCCGATCAGTTGTACAACGGTGCCAACATGACTTTAATGTATGGTCAGGAGAATTTAATGTATTTCTCTGTAGGTGGTAATCAGGTATGGAGCCGGAATTTGAGTAACAATTTCGAAAAACTGGAATATACTGTGCCTGCAGGCGAGCAGATTACTTTTATCCGCCACAAAACAGGAGCAGAAACCGGGTATGCTTACAACTACATTATGTTAGGTTCTAAAATTAACGGAACCTACAAAATCCGCATGTTTAACAAAGCCTCAGGTAGTATTTCGGGTAATCCGGTAGCTACCCTCGAAGGAACTGGTACGGCTAAAGACATATTGTACATCTCGCCATCCGTTTCCGAATCTACAAATACAATTCAATGGTAGAATGTTTAATGGGTGCCTGTAACCAGGGCACCCTGTTAAACTGCCATTTAAATAACCACAAATAAACAAAACATCGAAAAAATGATTAAAAAAACTTTAAGCACCACGCTTGCCCTGGTAGCAATTGCGTTGGCGGGTTTAGCACAGCAACCCGTTCAGGTTAAAGGCGAATTGAAACGCCCTAACCGCCCAAATGTTAAACTTTTTAAAGTAGCCAATGGCCGAACTGTAGAGATTGCAAATGCTGCCGTAAGTGAAGGTAAAAAGTTTGGCTTTACCTTTTACCCGGATTATGAAGGAGTTTATGTAATTGGAACAGGTAATGAACTGTCGCCAAATGAAAACTATACTTTCTATTTTAAAGGGGGCGAACAGCTTGATATTACACTTGCGGATACGACCTATACACTAAACGGAAAACTTAACTCCAAAGAAAATATGGTAATGAAACAATGGAACGAATTAACCAATCCGTTGTATCAGAAAGCCATCAATTTTATGGGTAAGAACAGTACGTTTATGGATTATTTTCCTCAGCAGGAAGCCATTGTAGCCAAAGCCAAAACATTTTTAAACGGAAAAGCTACCGGTAATGCGAAGTTCGATAAACAAATGAAAGATATTATTGAACTGGATTTGGCCAACTACGCTACTAATTTTTTAAATACACCACGTTCTGCACATCCTGGTGTAGAAGAATACAGCGACTTTTATAGCACACTTAAGGCCAATGAAATGGGTAAGAGCGCTCAAAAGATTTACAACTATCCATATGGCATGCGCGTATTATCAGCATTAGTTGGTGTAAATATGCGTCAGGATAAAAAGCCATACAAACCAGGCATTGAAGGTTTAGAAACTTATACCACCTATGTGCCAAACGATACCTTAAAAGGTGAACTGGTGTTAGAAAACCTGGCCAGATATAAAAGCCACGACGAGTACAAAGCAGTGGCCGATCATTTCGAAAAATACATTGTAACCAAAGCACAAAAAGAAAAAAATAATGCTTTAATAACACCACTTCTTTCTTACAAACCTGGTACCGATGCTTTACAGTTTAGTTATCCTGATAAAACAGGAAAAGATGTTTCTTTTGCAAGTTTAAAAGGGAAAGTGGTATTGGTTGATGTTTGGGCAACTTGGTGTGGTCCGTGTAGAGCTGAATTTCCGCACCTTAAACAACTCGAAAAAGATATCGAGGGACAGCCTATTCAAGTAGTAAGCATTTCTACTGATGCCGATAAAGACAAAGAGAAATGGTTGAAAATGATTAAAGATGAAAATTTAGGAGGTATGCAGTTGTTTGCAGGTCAGAATAACGAATTCTCTAAATATTATAAAGTAAATACCATTCCAAGATTTTTAGTGTTTGATAAAAAAGGAAAAATTGTAAGTGTCGATTCAGCACGTCCTTCAGATCCTAAATTGAAAGAACTTTTGTTGGCAGAAGCTGCAAAATAAATCGTTACGAAGGGTAGGACTAATCAGTGCTACCCTTTAAATCAAAACATTTAAACTATGAAAACACTAAAAAATTGGTGTACGGGCATTGCCATGCTTTTGGTTTCGCAGGCACTTTATGCACAACAGGATAGTATCCACATTAGTGGGAGCCTGAAAGGCCTTAAAGAAAACAGCGTAAGGGTAAGCTTTGCAGATGATGCCGGTCAAAATATTTTTTTTAAAGCTACTGCCGTTAACGATGTTTTTACCATTACGGTGCCCAAACAAAAAGTTCCTGTTGTTGCGCGAATGGATGTTGGGATAAAAAGAGATCTTTCTGCCATTGTTGATGGTAAAAGTGTTGGCAACCCAGCTCCGCCACTCGATCTGTTTATCTACAATCAGGATATTAACTTAACCGGCGATGCATTGTTGGTACAATTTGCCGATGTAAAAGGCGATCAGGAAAATAACATCTTCAACAGTTATAAGCAAAGCGTTAGAGCAGAGGAGCGTAGAACTTACCTGATCTATAACAATCTGTTTAATGCCCAGTACCATGGCGAAAAACTCGAAGCAACAACAGAAATGCTGCAGGAAGAGGCAGGTGTTAATTTTAAGAAAATCAGAGACAAGCAGAAAAGCTTTGTAGCACAACATCCCGAGGCCTTTGCATCTGTATTTTTATTGAGCCGAATGCAGAATATTTATACAGCTGATGGTTATACACAGGCTTTTAACGGTTTGGCTGCTAAATATAAAGACCATCCTATGGCATCAGGAATAAAAAGCTACCTGAAAAAAGTAAGTAACTCTTTGGCTGGCTCACCAACTGTCAATTTCGAAAGAAAAGATAAAGCAGGAAAACTGATTCGCCTGGCCGATTATAAAGGGAAAGCCGTACTTCTCGATTTTTGGGGCAGCTGGTGCGGTCCGTGCAGGGCCAGTCACCCACACCTGAAAGCGCTTTATGAGCAATACAAAAAAGATGGATTCGAAATTATAGGCATTGCTCAGGAAAGGGGTAAAAGCTTAACCGAAGCCCAGGCAGCCTGGACAAAAGCCATAGCCGAGGATGGAATTAACTGGGTTCATATCCTCAATATGGATGGAATTGAAAAGCAAGACCTGGTAAAAGATTATAATGTAATGGCTTTCCCGACCAAGATATTGGTTGGCAAAGATGGAAAAGTGCTTTTAAGAATTACGGCAAGTGCTACAGATGATATAGACCAGGCTTTGGCAAAAATATACGGACATTAAGCAAACTCCAATGAAATTTAAACTTACCCTATTTATTTTGCTGATGAGCTGTTTTACCCTGGTGGTAAACGCGCAGCAAAATAAACCCGTAACAACCATCCCTTTTGAGATGGTACACGGCTCTATTGTTTTAAAAGTTAAGCTAAATAACCACAACAGGGTTTTTAAACTCCTTTTCGATACCGGTGCAGATGGCATGGCGCTTGAGAAAACACTTGCTGATAGCATTGGGCTTAAAATTACGCGAAGCAACAATGCTTCTGTAGTTGGAGGCTCCATGAAAATTGATATTTCTGGTGATAATGATGTTACCATGGAAAACGGATTTGTGTTGAAACACCAGCCTATTGCTGTATTCCCGCAAACCGGGAAAGATTTAGATGGCATTATTGGCAATACCATGACCAGGAGTTATATCACCCAGATCGATTTCAACAAAAAAGAACTTTCCCTTTATAATTTTGAAGGATATGAATACGAAAAAGGAGGGACTGTAGTGCCAGTTACTATTCCTTCAGGTGTATTCATTATACCTGGCAATGTAGAAATTGTTGCGGGGAAATCGAGCACTGGTAACTTTGTGTTCGATACCGGAGCTTCGTATAACCTGATTTGTTTCAGGCCCTTTGTAAAACAGAACCGTTTATTGGTAAGTGGCTTTACCTCAGAATATCCTGCCAGTACTGTAAGTATGGGCATTGCCTCGCCAACCTTTAATGGCAAGGCAAGCAGCTTCTCTTTTACCAATATGCCCGTAATAAAAGAAATGCCTGTTACTTTAATGGCTGGCGGCGGTCAAAATGAAAACTGGAGTCCGGGTTTCGATGGCTCTATAGGTATGGGGATTATTTCCAGATATAATTTTACCATCAACAGAAAGAAAAACGAGATCTATTTTATGCCAAATCACACCTACGTATACCCGCAGAGTTTTACATTAGGTAGTTATTTATTGGGTTTTAACTTAAACGGACAGTTAGAGATAATCAGTTCAATCAGGCAACTGCCACCAAATGAAACACAGCTTGAAAAAGGTACTTTAATTACCCAGATTAACGGAACCAATACAGCCGATTTACTTAAAAATACTAAGAAACTGGAACAGCTGAAAAAACTGCCGGCCAACAGCCCCTTAACTTTTAGCTATACTGTGGGGGATACCAAAAAGGATATTACATTAACCAAATAAAACATGAAAAATATAAAATATTACCTCTTAGGCTGTTTGTTTGCCTGTACTTTAGGTACCAGGGGACAAACTTATCAAAGCGCACTAAAACAAGCCAAGGAAGAAAACAAGCTAATTTTTATAGATTGTTACTTTACAGGCTGTATTCCCTGTGCACAAATGGATGAAGATGTGTTTCCGAATGCTGCTGTGAAAGCGGCAATGGCGAAAGATTTTGTAATGCTTAAAGTTGATATTTTTAAAGACAAATTGGGCGATACTTTAAAAGTACAGCACATTTTAAATGGGTTTCCTACTTTTTTAGTGCTTAACGCAAAAGGAGAGTTGATTAGCAATAACTCAGGTTACAAAGATCCGGGCGATTTGATCGGACTCTTAGCTGATGCAAAGCAAAAACAGCTACAAAATAAAAGTTTAAAAGGCTATTCCGCAACATTTAAAGAAAGCGATTACCCAGCCTTTTATCACGAATTTGCAAAGACCCGCAAAGGCATAACCGAGCAGATTATTGCAACCTATGCGGATAGCTTAAAGAATATGAAGGCTACAAATGCCCTGATGCCCTTTTTAATTTCAAGGATAAGTACAGCCAAACTGAATGAGGCAATATTAAATGACTATAAAGCTTACCAGGCACTTTATGGCGAGGCAGTTGTACAGGCATTGGTTGACAAAGCTTTGCTTCAAAAAATGGAGCAACAATTAAAAACCGATAAAGGCGCAGAAGCATTTACACAATTTTTAAAAAGCTACGAAGGCAAGTTCCCTGCCAATATCTGGAAAATTAACCTGCAAACACTAAGCGATCGTTACTATTTGGGGATACAGAAAGATACAGTAGGCTATTTGAAGTTCGCTATTCAACACCCCGTATTGTACCAATATCATTTCTCCGCATTATACAGCAGGTTATTATCGAAAAAACAATTGACAGGCGAAACAGGTCAGTTGTTTGGCAAATGGGCCGATGCCATTATAAATGAGGATAGCAGTTTGGAGTTAATTAAAACTGCAGCAAATCTGAATAAAGCCATTAAAAACGAGCAGAACTACAAGAAATTTATGCAGATGGCCATTGCCAGAGCTAAAAAATACCAGATGCCAACCACGAGCCTGGAGCAGGAAATGGCCGCGAGGTAAAGATATTATCAGTTTGGAATTGATAAGTTTAGTTAATGATCGAGAGCCTATCCGGATGGATAGGCTTTTTGTTGACAAAAGAAGAATGAATTAAAGTTTAAACAGCCACGGATGCACGGAATACACAGAGAACCCAGTACCATAGAATTTTTATAGTTAACTACGTTCAGCATTGCCTTAAAGATGATTTAGTCCCCCTTGTTGAAGGGGGCAGGGGGATGATTAAGTTTAACAGCCACGGATGCGCGGAATACACAGAGAGGCTCAATGTCGTATAAATGGTGAAAAATACATATATCTACTAGCTCTAAGCATCTAGGAGCATATATAGAGAGTACAAAAAACAGATGTGCTAAAATGCCTTATATGGTAAAAAGAATAAAATAATACTTATTCCTCTATTGTCATGATGCCTTGCTGTTTAAGCTTTTCAATACCTTCTTTCATTGCATGAACCTGCTCGGCCGAATGACTTTGCCATACTGTAACCTCTCCAATAACTTTAAACGGATGTATCGACCGGTAAGACATAGTAGGGTTGCCCGGAAATTTCTTGTCGGTTACATTTGGGTCATCTTCAAGAGGTCCTGTGGCTTCTACCAGATAAATACGTTCGGGTCCATCGCCCGAAGCCAGTTCAGCGCCCCATATTGCTGCATTTAAGGTAGCGGAGAGGTAAATGTGTTTCAGTTTTTTGTCTATAAAATTAGATTGATATCCCGTTGCAATAAAATCTCCGGATTTTAAATCGGCTTTGGTGCCATGAAAAAAGGTTTGGGCAAAAGCTTGTTGAATAGGCGATTGTTGTTCCTGTCCCTGATCGGTTGTTTTCATTGTGTAGTTGTTTTTGGTTCAAGATGTTTGAGGTAATGACAGACCTTTAAAATTAAAAAAAATAATGGAAACTCGTTTCAAGATAGAATTGCATCCGTTGCGGTTAGTAGCCACGGATTCCGGGAATACACGGATTGTTTACTGACTCTCTCGTGGTTATTTACATTTTGCTTTGTGCCTCTGCGCCTTTTCTCTCCGTACTTTGCGGTTAAAAACCTATCTCATTAAAACTCACATATTGCACAAACCTCGGTAAATCAGAATGGTTCGGACTGGCAGCATGAGGAAGCGATTCTAACCAAACAATTAAATCGCCTTTTTTACCCTCAACCGGAATTTCCAAACCTTTATTTCGCAAAGCGGTAATTGCAATTTCAGGATTATCGAAACGGGATAGATGCTCCTCAATCTGGTGATGAAAGCTCGGAATTAAGGTAAAAGCACCCCTGTTGGCAGGAACATCGTTCAGATACAATAAACCCTGAATATAGTATCTTGGGCCTTTCTGGAAATCGATATCCCAATGCAACGGACTTCCCTTAAAAGAAAAATGCCGATTCACTGGCGGATTATAACTCACTTTTTCGCAATTCGCTAAGATGTTGTTGTGTTGGTACAAACTGCTAAAAGCTGCCTTTATTTGTATATTGT
Source organism: Pedobacter sp. KBW01 (assembly GCF_003852395.1). Classification (NCBI taxonomy): domain Bacteria; kingdom Pseudomonadati; phylum Bacteroidota; class Sphingobacteriia; order Sphingobacteriales; family Sphingobacteriaceae; genus Pedobacter; species Pedobacter sp. KBW01. The sequence continues at coordinate 9,259 of NZ_QAJQ01000004.1, read as the reverse complement.
TGCGAATGTTGGCAATAGCTTCATCCTGATATTTTTGCAACATTAAGCCCTGTAATAACTCGTGTTGTGGATACCAGGTTTGTGGATTGGTTAAATCAATATTTAAGGTTTGGCAAATTAGATCAGTTACTGCATCGCAGTCTTGCCCGTTAATAATTTGTTCTATTTTGAGATAACCATTGGTATTCCAGAAAGCATGTTGTTCGGCAGTTAGTATGTCCGCAAAGTCAGCCTTTTGCTGACTATTATTACCACTTTGAAGTTTAAAGAATTGCTGCGAAGCTGTATTAAAAAAGTCTGCTCCTTTAAGGTCAATAATCCATTGTTTAAAATGATCAGTGTCCAGGCATTTAGAGTATAAGAAATCGTAAATTTCAAATATTCCGAGTTCAAATGTATTCAGGAAAACCTGCTCTGATTGAATAAAAGATTCATCCATTTGTTTCTGCGGATGTTTGGGGTGATGATGCAGCCGGTAAATTTCGAGAAAGGCAATAGTACTGCTGGAAGAATCGTGCATAAAAGATTGAAGCAAATTAATTCACCCAATACTAAGATTAAAATTACAATTTCAGAAATATTTAAACTAATCTAAAGTAAGCATCATCGATAAAAAGCAGATTAAATATTTGCTCAATAAGAAACACTTAGCTAATATTACAAAAAAAACATCCCGGCCTTGCTAAAATACATCCAGTTTAACCAGGAATATAACATTCCGTTGCTCAAGAGTGAGCTATCCATTGCATTACAACAAAATTGGGTTGATCATTTCAACAAGAATGATTACGAGGGGGATTGGCAAAGTATTGCACTTCGCTCAGCCAGTGGGCGAGAAAACGATATTTTAGCCAACTACGGGGTAGATGAGTATCAGGATACACCTTTACTAAATCAATTGCCTTACTTAAAATCAATTATCGAAGAGTGGCAATGCCCTAAAGAAGCGGTTCGTTTGCTTGCATTACATCCGGGGGCAGAAATAAAACCGCATAGAGACCGAGGCTGTAATTATGAAGGGGGCGCATTGAGGATACACATTCCTATTCAAACTAATAATCAGCTAAAATTTATAGTGGGAGGAGAGCAGTTAAGGCTGGCAGAAGGCTCCTGCTGGTATATTGATTTTGATCAAACGCACAGCATTATTAATGCTGGCGAAAATGTTAGGGTACATTTGGTTATTGATGCATTAAGGAATGAATGGACAGACCGTTTATTCGAAAGCTATGGCTATAAATTTGAAGAAGAAAGCCAGGGACAGGCTTTAGATCGGGATACAACCTTAAAAATGATTGAAGAACTGGAGCGAATGGATACACCAGCAGCCGGGGACTTGGTCGCGCAATTGAAAAAAAATCTTGAATGAATACGTTAATAAACTGGATTCCTTACCAACTTGTTTACGAAGAAAATGATTGGCAGCTTTTGTGGGTGGATCTGGAAGATAGGCATATACAAGAACCTTTTTTTGATGAAACCATTCAGCTTTGCAGGATACGCATGAAAGAAAGATCAGGATATTTGCCAACAAGCAGTTTAGATTTTTTAGTTGAATTGGCAAAACAGATCGATTCGATACCACCAAATGCCTTCATCTTTCATGTATCGAGGTGCGGGTCAACTTTATTATCGCAGGCTTTGGCCACCGCTCTAACAAACATAGTTTTTCCTGAGGCTCGGTTAATTGATGAAATTTTGCGAATGAAAGAGCAGGATCCTACTGTAACAGAAGAACAGCAGGAGCTTTTGCTTAAATCGACTATTGCCATAATGGGGCAAAAAAGAAAACCAGCATATAAACAACTCTTCGTGAAACTAGACAGCTGGCACATTCATTTTTATCCTTTGTTAAGGAAGTGGTACCCAAGTACACCATTCTTTTTCCTTTCAAGAGAACCTAATGCTGTTATTGCATCGCACCATCAGAGAAGGGGGCTGCATGCTGTTCCGGGTATGGTTAATTCAACTATTTTAAAGGTTGAGGTACAAGAGAAACACTATCAGGACTTTAATTTATTTACTGCAGAAGTGCTTGCAAATTACTATAAAACCCTGGCCGATATTATGTTGGTTAATCACCCTAAAAATACCTTTTTCGATTATAACTGGGGAGTAGACTTATTGTTATCGCATTTTCTAAATGTAGTACAATGGGATAAATCGGCATACGAAAAAATGGCTGAGCGGTTAAAGTACCACAGTAAAAGCCCGGGCGAAAAGTTTAGTGGAGATAATAAGCTAAAACTTGTAAGTTATGCCGATGTCCTTACGGCCTACGAAAATTTTTCGAAGCAGTTAACAAAGCTGAATTAAAAAAATGTAGGAGCAGTTTATAGTTTAATTGAACCGAATAGTACTTTCTAAAAACAATAAAAACCACCCTCGATTGTAAATACCATTCAATTAATCTCAATAAAAAGTGTAAACCAATTACACGCTTTATTTATAAAACATTCTTTTTGTAATACTAAGAATACTCTTTTGTGTTGATTTGTCTGATTGAAAATGACTGATTTTTCTAATTTTAATCAATATCGACAGGTGTCAATACTCTATCTTATCTACTAAAAAGCTATTTTAATATACTATTTTGGGTATTTTGACTACTGAAGGTGGGGGTTTGTATAAATGTAAGGCCGTAGTAATTGTACTATAAGTAAAATTGTCACATCTTTACCGAAACAAACATCCTTATTATACTTTTATGAATACCAATAGACGCTCTTTTCTGAAGAGGAACGTCTTGCTGAGCAGTAGTCTCTTATTGGCCGGTCCAATTGATTCACTCGCTAAAGCAAGCCGTACCATCTATACCAAATCTTTAAACCAAAAACAGGTTAATATCATGTATAGCAATGATATTTGTGGCGCTGTTAATTCAACCTCCCAGGGATTTGGTGGCTTAAAGTCTTTAAGAACTACCATCAATAACGAACTTGTTTCTACTTTATTGTTGGATGCCGGTGGATTTTTAAATTTTAATCGAAATAACCATACCGAAACCATCCAATGGATGAATAAGGTAGGTTACCATGCGGTTAATCTTAGCGCTGCCGACTTAAAACAAGGCATTGATGCTTTTGCCAATTTACTTCCACACATGGCTTTCGATCTATTAAGCTGCAACTACCATTTTGAAGATCAAAAGGTGCAAAAGGCTGTAAAAAGTTATCAGGTAATTACTTATGGTAAATATAGGGTAGGAGTTACCGGGGTTGGAGAAACAACTAGAATGACGGGTGTAAAAGTATCTGATCCGGTTGAGGCTTTAAACAATATCGCTAAATATTTAAAAGAAGTTGAAGCATGTGATTTGGTGGTTTGCTTATCTCATTTAGGTTTTGATTTAAATGGCAAGGAGAACAACCATGATCTGGCTGCATCGAGCACAAAGGTAGATTTGGTTATTGGGGGTAACACCAAAATGGGGCGAAGCCTACTCCAGGCAATCAAAAATGCTGAAAAAGAAGAAGTTTTATTAGGACAGAATTATAATGCTGCACAATCTGTATCACAAGTAAGCTTTGTATATGATAGTACTAAACAAAAAATTTCGGTTGATCTGAAACAACGCGTACCTGGTGCAAGTCAAGCTGTACACGTATCCGAAAGTTTAAGCCTGATCAAAACAAAGCATAGTAAATACAATACTTAATCAAATTGAGTCACTTATAGCGGTTAAGTTACCATAGTAAGAGCTAAGCGAAATTCAAGTTAGATTTTACCGCACGGGCAGCATGAATGACTTTCTAGAAGGGACTGGAATCTCGCTTAATTGTGAATTCTTTCCCAGCTAATCTGAGTAAATGTAAAAACCAACTTATTCACTATGTTAATTATTGGCTAAAATGATGTTTTTTGTAGTATTAATTGTACTCATTAGTGTTGGTTTTTAAGGTTGTTTGAGAAAAAATATTTGTTTTTTTGTAAATATTGACATATGTCAATAAATAAATAATATTGCTTGTTAACTACTAAAAAGGCTATTTTGTATACTATTTTAAATGTTTTATCTACTGAAAGGGTTTGTTTAAGTAATTGTAGATTTGTAGTATTTGTACTATAGCTAAAATTGTCCCATCTTTACAGTAACAATCATCCCATATTGAATTTTTTATGAACACCTACAGACGCTCTTTTCTGGATAGGAACGTTTTGTTAAGCAATAATCTTTTGTTGGCAGGCCCAACAGGAGCGCTTGCTATAGCAATTCGTACTATTTCTCCCCAATCTGTAAATCAAAAACAGGCTAATATCATGTATCACTACGATATTAACAGGGGCTTTAATTCCACCTCAAAAAGATTTGGCAGCTTAAGCTTTTTACAAAAGCAGCATATGGGTAATAACGGACCTATCGCTACTTTATTATTTGCTGTCGCAGGATTTCTAAATTTCAATAAAATAACTACCTGAAATTAATCATTTAACAGGAGATCGGATAGTACTAACTGTGCTATAAATCTTAAGCAGGGAATTGTACAGTTATCAGCTTACTTCGCCATTCTGAAAATAATTTTAACCCTGTTGCACCAAATTAGAATAATACAAAATCCTTAACCAATTCAATTTTTAAACTATATAAATAAAAATTATGTCTACAGAACCATTCATTGGAGAGATTAAAATCCTGGGATTCTATTTTGCGCCCAGGGGCTACATGACCTGTGCTGGTCAGATTTTGTCGATTGCGCAAAACACTGCTTTATTTTCATTATTGGGTACTACTTATGGTGGTAACGGACAAACTACTTTTGCTTTGCCTAACTTACAGGGGCGTGCGCCTATCGGTCAGGGGCAAGGGCCAGGCTTACCTAACTACGTAATGGGCGAAGCAGCGGGTACAACAAGTGTAACTTTGTTAACATCGAACATGCCAGCACACGTGCACACGGCTAATGCGCTTCAGGTAAAATTAAAAGCTTCTTCTGCAAATGCTGACGAATCGGCTGCGGATGGAAACTATCTGGCTACAGGAAGCAGTTCAATATTTTCGGGTAACGGTGCAACACCTAACGTATTTACAGGCGGTACACAGGTTTCAGGTACTACAGATATTGCTGGATCTGGCCTTCCTTTCTCGATTTTGAACCCTTATCTGGTAATCAATTACTCTATTGCTACGCAAGGAATTTTCCCAAGCAGAAACTAATATAAATACATAGAGGAGGGGAGTTTTTAAACTTCCCTCTTTTTAGATAAGTGTAACTATGCAAACAATAGGGATTTTATTACCCAGATCAACATACTATCAAACCATTGGTTTTGATTTATATGAAGGATTACGATCTGGCCTAAAACACCAGGGGAGAAGTGACGTTAGAATAGTTACTGAAAATATCGGTTTTGGAGCAGAAAAACAGCAGTGCTACCGTAGCGCAGAAAAGCTTTTGCTCGAAGAAAATGTTTCGGTGGTAATTGCCTACATCGGGCACCGCATGGCACAGCTGCTGAGGCCTCTTTTTTTAGCTGCCAATAAAATGCTGATCGTTTTGGATGCAGGCGCTAATTTACCGAATGAATGGCCCAGTTGCCCCAATATCTTTTATCATTCCCTTCATAATGCTTTGGGTGCCTCATTGGCCGCTAAACAGGCTGCTAATGATGGGCTTAAATCGGCCGGTATGGTAACCGGATACTACGATGGTGGCTACCTCCATACCTATAGTATTTCCAAAGCATTCGAAGAAAAGGGTGGTGCCATTACTTTTAATCATGCCACAGGTTTCCGATCCGAAGAATTTACAGTAGAACCCTTAAAAGAATATTTGGCGCAATACCCTGATAGTGCTTTGTTGAGCATTTTCAGTGGCGATTTTGTGCAATGGTATTTCGAAGGAATCAAAAAGTCGTTCGATGGGCAAAACCTACCGGTTTATCTGCCTCCTTTTGGTTTTGAGGAAATGATGCTGGCTGACACCGAATATCCTGGTAATAAGATCAAAGGAATTGCTGCATGGTCTAAAAAACTGGTGTCTGATGAAAACGAGGCCTTTATGGATACCATTACAGCTGCGGGTAGAATGCCTAATTTATTCTCATTATTGGGCTGGGAAGGAGCTTCAATTGCTTTAAAAGTACTGGATTTAATTGAGACATATAAAAACAGCATCCCACAAGTTGTAAACGGCCTATACGAATTCGAATTTGAAGGGCCAAGGGGGAGGATTTATTTCGATCCTAAAACCAATACTTCGATTGCTCCACTGTATCACGCGAATATAATTGCAAATGCTGAAGGAAAATGTGAAGTGCATATAGAGCGCATAGCCGATGATGTACCTGAGCATTTTAGTGAAATGTCTGCTTACGAACTGGATAATGCTATGTCGGCATGGTACAATAGCTATACCTGTATTTAATGATGGAAACGCAGAAAAAAATATTGATACTATGTGGCGGAAAGTTTGCTTTCCCATCGTTGCAGTTGCTTGCATTCGAAAAATTTATTTGCGGCATCGGTATAGGCAAAGGAGCCGAAAATATTGTAGAAGCACTGGAAAGAGAAGCTGAAGAAAATCACATCGGCTTTAAATCTTTCGCAGATAAAAGAAGTATGTCTGAGATGAGGCAATGGATCGATGCTGTTGCGCCTGATTATATTTTCTGTATTTCCTTTCCTTTCTTGCTTCATGAAGCCGTTTTATCGTACGGAAAAGATAAGTTTATCAATTTCCACCCAGGCCCCCTGCCACAGTACAGGGGAGTGATGCCAATTTTTGAGGTATTGAAAAATCTGGAAACGGAAACCGCAATATGCGCCCATTTTATGAATTCGAAATTTGATGAGGGCAATATCATTTTTAACGATCCGGTACCTATCAAAACCGGTGATACCTACGGCAAACTTACCGTGAAGTTAAGTAACCGGATGGCGCAGGTTGTACTTAACATGGCCAATATGTTACAGTTTGCCAGCAGCATTCCAAATCAACCACAAGACGAATCATTGTCTTGTTATTATGAAAAACCGGAACTATCAGATACTTATATCAAGTGGAACCGGATGGAAGCAGAAGAAATTGTTGCACTGATTAATGCATGCAATCCATGGAACGGCGGAGCGGATGCTACCTTACAAGGTGAGCAGGTTAAAATAATTACGGCTTCCATATTGGACGAGTCTCACGATAATCAGCCCGGTACAATAGTATCGTTAAGCGAAAGGATATACATAGCCTGTAGAGATGACCAACAGTTAGCTGTTGAAATTCTCAGTACAGATTACGGTATCATGACTGCTATGCAATATGCCATGTTACACCCTGAAAAAACAGGGGTTCTAAATTAACCTTTTTAAAAAAAAGTAATTCAATTAAAACTATGGAATTATGAAAAAAAACTTTACTTTAATTTTTGCACTGCTCCTCTGTTTCTTTAGCATTGGGGCAAGTGCACAATCCCAATTTTGGAGCGACACCTTTGAGGATGCCGGGGCACCAAGCACGGGAGTAAGATCTTACTCTATTCCTGAATTTTCCAATGGTTCACCATTTGCGTCTTATTTTATACGCACAACGCCAGCTCAGCTAGCTTTGCAGAATGGCGCATATAGTGGGTTTCAGGGAACCAAAATTTTCGCTGCTGAAGATATTGATAAAGGTCCAACCAATAGCAATAACTCCATTGCTGCAAACCAGCAGGTAACCTGGAACAATATCAATATTGCCGGAAAAACAGGCTTATCATTTAAAGGTCTTTTTGCAGCCGACAATCTGGGTGGGTGGCAGGGTTCTGCCTGGAATAGTCAATCTGTATCAGGGTCAACAACGCCACAACAGGATTTTTTGGCATTCGAATACCAGATTGATGGTGGTCCGTGGGTAAGGGCAATTGCGTTTTATGCAAATCTTGCTCCATCGAATGCCGGATCGGCCAATACGCTTCAGTTGGAAACCACCGGCGATTTACAGGGTGATGGTGCCAGCTTAACTTATGCTTTTGCCGAATATTCGGCAGATATTCCAGGAACTGGGACAACTTTGAATATCCGGATGAATTGCCACACAAATGGTGGCCTTACTCAGGAAGTTGCAGTTGATAACTTCCGTTTATTCGAAACAGTTGGCTCAGCGCCAACGGTTACCACGGGAGGCAATACACCATCATACACTTCGGCTGCTTTGTCGGGTGTAATTAACGATAATAGTGCTACTACCACAGCAACTTTCGATTGGGGACCAACCAATGCTTACGGTTCATCTGTAAATGCAACACCAAGTTCCATTACTGCAGGTACAGGCAGTACTGCAATTACAGGAAGTTTAACCAGTCTTACACCTGGTACTACATATTATTACCGCGCAAAAGGGGTAAATGGTGTGGGTACTACTAATGGTTTACAAGTTTCGTTCACCACACTTTCATTAGCAACAGTAACTACCGATGCAGCCACAAGTATTACCACTACCTCGGCAGTGCTTGGGGGGAATGTAACAGCGGCAGGTAGTTCTGCCGTTACCGAACGTGGTATTGTTTATTCATTAACTCCCAATCCAACTGTAGCCAATACCAAAGTTCCTAATGGTACGGGTACGGGTACTTTTTCAGCAACTGTTAGTGGATTAGCATCAACCACCTTATATTATGTAAGGGCCTATGCTACTAACGATGGAGGACCAAATTATGGTCCGCAACAGACTTTTACTACAGCATCATCAACCATTACTGCGGGCAGTACATTCCCCGCCGGATTAACTACCACTTATGGTGTTGCATCGGCTTCAACCAGTATTTCGGTTTCGGGTACAGGTTTATCGGCAGGTATTACGGCTACTCCATCTTCAACAGCTAATTTTGAGGTGAGTGCCGATGATATTACTTACGGTCCGAATGTGACCATCGGTACCTCGGGCAACATATCAGGTACGGTTTATGTAAGATTAAAAGCTACGGCTCCTGCAAATGCTGCTATAACAGGTAGCGTAACTTTAACCAGTACAGGTGCCAATACACCAGTAATTAATATACCAACAAGTTCTGTTGCCAAAGCAGTATTAACATATACTTCGGATGCAAAATCGAAGATTTATGGTGCTGTTGTTCCGGCATTAACCGGAACAGTTTCTGGTTTTGTAAATTCTCAAACCATTGGCGATGCTACAACAGGAACACTGAGTTTTACCACTACGGCTACTGCAAGTAGTTCAGTTGGTTCGTTCGCAATCAACGGTACAGGTTTAACAGCGGCCAACTATACTTTAGTACAGGCAGCAGGTAATGCAACGGCATTAACAATTACTGCCAAAACCTTAAC
>NZ_QAJQ01000039.1:0-68539 GCF_003852395.1 Pedobacter sp. KBW01 | reverse complement strand
CCTGGCACACAACAAAAAACCCACAACTTTCATTGTGGGTTTCGCTCCTTCTGCTGGGCTCGAACCAGCGACCCTCTGATTAACAGTCAGATGCTCTAACCGGCTGAGCTAAGAAGGAATCCGGCTATCCAAAAAAACAAGTTTCTTTAAGCTTTACAGCAAATATCTGCTTGTTCGTTTTGGGAATGCAATATTAGGGCTTTTAAATTATTTATGCAATATTTGCAGTGAAAAAAAATTAAAAAAAAACTAATACATAGATATGAGCCTGATAATCATAGGTACTGTAGCTTTTGATGCTATTGAAACTCCTTTCGGAAAAACAGATAAAATTGTAGGCGGAGCAGCAACATACGCCAGTTTAGCAGCATCTTACTTTTATAATAAAGCCAAAATTGTTGCAGTAGTGGGTGATGATTTCCATCAATCGGATATTGATACCTTTACCAAACATGGTATTGACACTGAAGGTTTACAAATAAAAGCAGGCGAAAAATCTTTTTTCTGGTCGGGCAAATACCATAACGATATGAATAGCCGCGATACATTAATTACCGAATTAAATGTATTGGAAAATTTCGACCCGATCATCCCGGAAAGCTATCAGGACTGCGAATACCTGATGCTGGGTAACCTTACCCCTCAGGTACAGCAAACCGTAATTAAACGCCTTAAAAACCGCCCGAAGTTAATTGTAATGGATACCATGAATTTCTGGATGGACATTATGATGGACGACTTACTGGAGACCATTAAATTGGTTGATGTTTTAACCATTAATGATGCCGAAGCCCGTCAGTTATCAGGCGAATACTCATTGGTTAAAGCAGCAGAGAAAATCCTTGCTATGGGTCCGAAATATTTAATCATTAAAAAAGGTGAGCATGGCGCTTTGTTGTTCCACGAAGATCAGATTTTCTCTGCTCCGGCATTGCCTTTGGCAGAAGTGTTCGATCCAACTGGTGCAGGTGATACTTTTGCAGGTGGTTTTATCGGTTATTTAGCTAAAGTGGGCACCATTAACTTTAACAACATGAAAAATGCCATTATTTATGGTTCAGCTTTAGCTTCATTCTGTGTAGAGAAATTCGGAACTGAAAGATTGTTAAATTTAACCGAAGAAGAAGTTGCAGCACGTATTCAGCAGTTTGTAAACCTGAGTGCATTTACAATAGAGCAATAAAAATTAAGTTGTCATCCTGAGGGTTAATTTATTGGATAAAAACAATATTAGTGACAGCCCCATCGGAGTCGTCATTTCGAGCGAAGTGCAGCGTAGTCGAGAAATCTGTCTTTATAGATTTCTCCGTTTCACTACCGGTGAAAAACCGGTTGGCTTCAGTCGAAATGACGATCCTTCTGTTGGGTCTGTCAATGGTAGCCTGTCGAAGGAATTAGAAAACCTGTTTCGACAGGCTCAACATGACATCAACCTCACAATCTCTTTGCAGCAGAAATCCTTACAGAATCTACAAACTGTTAATTACCAACTGCCCTAAAACCCTGCAGCCGCAGGTTGTTTATTACGCAAATTAATTACCGTGCGGCTAATTACAGGTTGCAAGGCAATCAGCAAAATCGTGAATAGGCAAAGAACCGCAACCCAATTATAATAGCTTACACAAAACTGCAAAAAGGTTTGTTTCTGCACGGCTTTATTCAACAGGCCGACGGCCACTTTCGATGCTTCATCTCTCAACATACCCCTGCTTGTCAAGGCAGACTGGTAGCTTTTTAACCGTTCGGGTAGATTAAAATCCAACACAGAAAGACTAGCCCTCAAATCATCGTTATGTTTCCCCTTAAAATACAACTGGAAAAAATTAATAAAAGCCAGACTTAAACTAAAAGTAGAGAAACGCACAAAAACACCTACTGAAGCTGCCGACTGGCTCATGCGATCGGGCACTGACGACATGATAAACATCACAATGGGTGACATCACCATTCCTGCTCCCAATCCTTGTAAAAACAAAGGCAGGTAAAAATTAGCGGTTCCTGCTTCGCTCGAAAACAACTGCCCCATCCATAAGAAAAACACAAACAGGCATACAAAACCACTTACCCATAAAATGCGCAGGTGCTTCTGCCTGATGAGGAAACGAATGGCAATAAACGACCCGACTACTACGCCGGTAATATTAAAGATCATGATCTCGTTGGCATGCAACGAATCCATCCCCAAAACACTGATAAAATAAGAAGAAGTTAAACCAAATGCCCCGCGGATTAGATACAGGATAACCAGAAAAACGATGCCAATGGCAAAATTCCTTGATTTAAATATAGCCAGATCAACCGCTGGCCTTTTTAAGGTCTGCTGCCTGGCAACCGAAACCGCAAATAACATTAAAATTGCCAATATGGCTGCAACAATGGTATTATCTTCCAGCCAATCGTACTGCTGCCCATATATCAATACATAAGCAATTAGCACCAGCATGGAGGCAAAAAGTACAAAACTGAGCCAATCTATTTTATACAAATGGCTTTTAGGCAACATGTGCACCCGGTTTAATACACTAAAAAGCAATGCAGCGCTGGGCAAAAAACAAAATATCATGGCCTTATACACTACATTATACTCGTAGTTTTCTACTATCGGCACCGAAAACAAAGCCGTAAGTGGCGAAACACAAAGAATCATCCCATAAAAAATGGTATAACCTGTTTCTTTGGCATGCTCTGATTTTAAGCGATTAAACAGCAGGTTGAGCGAAATACTGGTTAAACCACAGTTTACTATGCCTTGTAAAAAACGCAGGACGAAAATGAGGCCTATTTCGCGGGTATGGTAACAACAATAGGTAATCAGTATTTCTAAAACAATACAAATCAGGAGATAATCTTTGGTTACTACCCGCGCAAAAAAACGGCGTTCTACCACTGCAAAGCTGGCTACGGCTGAATAAAACATCAGTAAAGAAAACTGCACATCAGCAGCGGTAGCACCATAATAACCAGCGGCAGCAATTCCATCGGCGGTTGATAAGGCAAAGAGCAGTACCGACGATAGCAATACTGCAAAAATACTGCTAACAACCAACCACTCGGGTACCCTCGCTTTAAATAAGGGCATGGTATTAGTCATGACCCTGAGCCCTTTTAACTTTTACACTTGCGCTCATACCCGCACTTAACAAATCAATGCCTTTATCCTGTTTATTGATGCGGATGCGCACGGGTATGCGTTGTGCAATCTTAACAAAGTTTCCGGTAGAGTTATCGGGAGGCAGTAAAGAAAACCTTGATCCGGTAGCCCCTGATAGCGATTCGATTTCGCCCGCAAAAAATTGATCGGGAAAGGCATCTACTTCTATGTTTACCTGTTCGCCAACATACATTTTCGCAATCTGGGTTTCTTTAAAATTGGCCACCACCCATTTACCCGCACTTCGATCAACAATGTAAGCTATGATTTGTCCGGTTTGCACCAACTGGCCTTCCTGTATGGTTCGTCTACCCATTTTACCATCGTATGGCGCTACAATTACGGTGTATGAAGTATTAAGGTTATTTCTTTTCACCACGGCAGCTCTCCTTTTTATTTCTGATGACAGCACTTCACTTTGTGCTTTTATATCATTTGTTTTAGAAACTGCCGCCGCATAATCTTCCTTTGCAGCCAGGTACTCAGCCTGCGCTACCTGCAGTAAACTTTCAACCGTTTCTAGTTGCTGGCGTGTTGCCGATTCGGCATCGAACAGTTTTTTATAACGGTTGTATTCGGTTTGCTGTTTCCAGAGTTTGGCTTTAGCGGCAGCAATTTTAGCCTGCATTACCGCAGCATTACTTTGAGCCGTTTTAATATTGCTTTGCTGTACCGATACCTGTGCCTGTGCGTTCAGTAACGAAGCCGAAGCCTCATCCTGCTGCACAGTGTAATCATCATCATCAATCAGCACCAGGGTATCTCCTTTTTTTACTTCCTGGTTTTCTTCAAACTTTACGGCTTTAATGTAACCGCTAACCCTGGCAGTAACCGGGTTAATGTATTCATCAACCTGCGCATCGTTGGTTTCTTCATAGCGCATATAACCCAGCAGTGTTTTACCTCCCCAAACCAGCAATACTGCCAGTACAATCAGCGCTATGATGGTGGTTATCCTGCTAATTATTTTATCGGCCTTACTTTGTTTTTGTGTGTTCATGTTATAAATTTCCAATGGCTTTTTGTAATTGATAGTATTGTATTTTGGCATTTACCTTTGCGGTGGTTAGTTCAAAACGCGATTGCAACAACTGGGTTTCGGCATCGAGCAAATCGGTTAGCAGCGATAGCTGATTGAAATAGGTATTCTGCACAATGCGGTAACTTTCCGTAGCTTGTTTAATATTTTCTTCGGCCACGTTAATGCGTTGTACCGATTCTTTATAGCGAATGTAATTCTCCTGCACTTCCTGGCGGATGTTATCTTTTACATCCTCGTCTTCCACTTCCTGCTGGTGCAGTTTAATCTGCGCTTCTTTAACTTTATGCTGATTGGTATACCACGATGAAATCGGGACTTTCAGCTTTAAGCCCACCATGCCGGTACTGTAAAGCGAAAGCGCATAAGGATAAAACTGGATCTGCGGATAAGCAAAAGCGTATTCGCCAAAGAAACCCAGCGATGGCATTACATTAGACCTGATATTTTTCAGCTTTAACTGCGCCAAAGCCTGCTCTTTTTCCGAAATCCGGATTTTGTAAGCCGAGGTTTTGGCATCGTTAAAATATTCGTCTACCTGTTTCAGGGCAATAGCATCTGTTTCGCTAGCTGCTATTTGTGGGTTTAAAGGAGCATCATCAGGTCGACCAATCAGGATATTGAGTTTCTGTTTCGCAATTTTAATGCTGTTTTCGATCTCGGTTAGCAACATACGTTGTTTAGATAAACGCAGCTCGGCCCGCAGCACATCACTTTTTAATACGGTACCGTTTTTATACAACTGGCTAATTTCTGCTAGTTGCTTTTCGCGATCCCTGATATCCTGTTCCAATAAAACGCGATAAGAAATATTGCGAAAAACATCGTAAAAATATACTGCGGCGATGTAATGGATTTCCTGTTTATTCTGGCTGCTTTGAATATGGCTGAGCTCACTTTCTACTTTCGATGCATTAATTTCGGTATTGGTTTTACCTCCATTATAAATATTAAAATACGCATCGGCGCTGGCTTTATAGTAAGTAGGCGCTACCGGAAACTGCGCCGGAGTATGGAACAGGCCGTTTTCGTAAATGGGCAGCGGAAAAACGTGGGCGTAAATCCCTTCGGCTGCTATTTCGGGTAAACGCTCGGCCTGGCTTACTTTAACATGGGCATCGGCTGCCTCGGCACTTAAATGCTTTACCTGTATTTTTTTACTGTTGCTATCGGCAAGCGCCCAAACCTGGGTAATGTTTAAATTATTTTGTGTGGCAGCTTCTTGCGCACGAACAAAAACAGGCAGCAAAAGAACGTATACACACCATCCAAACCGGCTTTTATATTTTGTAAAACTCATATCCGTTAATTAATGATGCAAATTTCGATACAGATTTGTTACTTTGTTTTATCTAAACCGACAGATATTTGTTTAAACCAGCCAAATGATAAAAGTTAGCAACGAAGACCTTTTATTTGCAATCGACCAAAAACCAGAAACCATGTATGTTTGGCACAGCAGGTTTGAAGACCGATTTCAAGACCACGCACATTTAAAGGGGCAGTTAACCTATGTAGAAGGTGGCATTATATTCTTATACACCAAAGAGAAATCTTATTTCCTTCCGGCACGGCATTACGTGTGGATTCCGGCAGGCGTAGAACACCATTTACAACATCGTTACCAGGCCGCGGTAGTAAGGAATATCTATTTTGATATCACTACCGACCACGAAAACCCTTTTTATAAACAAATTGGAATTTACCCTGTAAATAATCTTTTGCTCGAAATGTTTTTATTTTCCGAACGTTGGAATGGCAATATCACTCCCAATAGTAAAGAGTATGATTTTCTGAATACCTTAAAAAATATTTTGCCGGTGGTGAGCGAGCATCCTTTGCCTATTGCGCTGCCAACCACCGAAAACCAGCGTTTAAGACCTGTACTGAAATTTATTATCGATAACCTTTCAAGCGATCAACTGAGCTTAGAAAGTGTAGGCAAAGCCATGGGCTTTAGTGAGCGTACGCTTTCGCGCTTGTTCCAGGCAGCCATGGATACCTCTTTTTTCCAATACCTTAAATTGGCCAGAATGATAAAAGCAATGGAGAAACTGCTCGAAACCGACTTAACCATTAGCGAAATTGCTTACGAAGTTGGCTATAACAGCATCTCATCGTTTAGCAATACTTTTTATAAAATGGTAGGGAAAAGACCATCCGAATTTAAAGAGTTAAAGCAGGCTACTTTAACTAAAATTAATTTGGTTTAGCCAGTACCGCCACAGGCGTAAATTTTTCAAAAACTGCTTCAGTGTGTGGTGCGTCGGCCAGCTCATCGGTTAAATCCTGACCAGCCCAGTGCTCATAATGTTTACCGTTACGCCAAAGCTTACTCTCAGTCATATCGTAAATAAACCCCTTGTAGGCTACCCAAATCTGCGGTTTATCTTCTCCGTTCCGTAAAGCCAACTGTTGTTTGGTATAAACTGGTAAATTCATTAAATTAATTTGCAATGAAGGTAATTAAAAAGTGCTTTATGGTTAAATGAGGTAATGACATTTTTTTGAAACGCAAAACCTGTGCAAAACAGCTGTTTACTTCCCGTTTTCCGCCTGTACGCTTCGCTGCCTCGTACCTCGTTGTTGCAGGGTACCGCTCCAACCGGGGCTAAGTGGCACAGTAAGTATTTCATTTTTAGGGTTAGCATGGTGCAGAAACCCTTGTTAATACCCTCCGCCAGTACGGCAAAACATAACCTGAAATTTAAAACAGGGCTATACCTGTTTTGAATTTTCAATTAATAAGCTTTTACTTTCAGCCCTATCCTTATATTTTTCGTAAAAATAAATATTCAGCAGCAGCAGGCCCATTAAATAAAAGTGATCTTCGAAAGGAATGGTACCAACCCTGAAGCCAAGGTTTTGTTTATCGTTGTACATCACCACCGGAATGGCTGTTAAAAATCCGTTAACGATATAAAAAGGGATAAGCGAAACCAGATAAGCCCTGAAAAACCGATACATAAACCTGAGCCTTACATTTACATATTCTACGTAACCGAGCACCACCAGCAGGAAGCCGAAATTAATGAGGGTGTACCACCTCGAATAACTAAAAAACAAAATGGCAATGCAAAGCCCAAGAATTAAATTACTTAAGGCCAGGCTGTATTTCTGCAATTCGTTTTTAGGGAAGTAAACGTTCAAACACTCGTAAATAAAAATACAGGCATAAGGAACGGTTAAAAAGAAAAGTATTTCTTCTAATGGCAGCCCGTAAAGATTGATACCGATAACATAGTCGGGGTTAAACGACCAGACATTGAGTTTGGTAAAAAGCATATCCCAGATCAGAAACAAGAGCCCTGTGAGCAGGATCGCCGGAAATACAAACCTCCATTTACTAAAAAAATGCACCTTTTTATCGAACGATAAAACGAGTGGAAAAAAAATTACAGCGATGTTAATGAGCAGGTAGGTGTAGTTCATTTAGAGGTGTTTCTTAAAAATTTTAATTTCCGTATCGGTACATCTTTTACTGTCGATCATAAATTTGGCTACATTACGCACCAGTTCCTCATCAGCCAATCCAAAGTTTCCATTCTGATAATGTTTAACGATTTCCTTCTTGTCTTCAGCCAGATCTTTACTAAAACCCAGAAAAGAAGGTGTGTAAAACTCAATTGAAAACCGCATAAACCTGATTTCCATATCTTCCTTATCCATATCGATGGCTTTTTTCATGGTTTTAAGTGAACGGCTTACAAATTTGATCTTATTGTAAGGGTTCCACGAATGTTTTGCCTTTAATGCTTCCAAAGTACCCGTGTAACCAGTAACAAGTGCAGTTTTGTTGGGCAATTTATTCAGTCGCTTAAATAAAGAATCAGTCAGTTTCGAACTTTCAATAGCCTTAACCATATTGGCCTTTAACACGGCAATTTCTTTGGGCGACAACTGGGCCTGTGCCAAACCTATACCCGAAAACAGAATGAATAATGAAATGCGTAGTTTAACCATGAGCTGGGCAAAGGTAAGAAATCTATCAAGAGTTTGTCTGGCATGTATTTATCTTTCCATCATTAAGAAATAACGGCATTAAGTCTCCAATCTTACTTAATTTTCTTAATTCCTTAACGGTAATGAATTAAACTCGATGTTGAATTGCAAAACCTGCTAATTACCAAAATCCCAAAACAAAATCGCCAAAATTGCTTTTATTTACAGCATGGACAAAAAAACCAGGGTTACTGTAATTGGTGCCGGCTTTGCAGGCTTAGCTGCCGCCGCCCTTTTGGCAAAAGCAGGCTGCGAAGTTACCGTTCTCGAAAAAAATGAAATGGCAGGTGGCAGGGCACGCACCTGGGCAAAAGATGGTTTTCTTTTCGATATGGGGCCCAGCTGGTATTGGATGCCCGATGTTTTCGAAAATTTCTATCAGCTCTTTAACAAAACAACCGCCGATTTCTATGAACTTAAAAGGTTAAGTCCCTCCTACCGCATTTATTTTGGCCAAAACGACACCATTGATGTACCCGCAACATTGGATGATTTATATCAGCTATTTGAACAACTGGAAACCGGCAGCAGCAAAAACCTCCAATCGTTTTTAAATCAGGCTAAATATAAATATGAGGTAGGCATGAACGAGTACGTTTTTAAACCATCGCATAGCGTAATGGAGTATTTCGATCCACGCTTAGCCATTAGTGGAATTAAACTGCAGCTATTAGGCGATATGCGCAAACATGTTCACCGGCTCTTTAAAAACGATAAGCTAAGGAAACTGTTAGAATTCCCTGTTTTGTTTTTGGGTGCCACTCCACAAAATACCCCTGCATTATACAGTCTAATGAACTATGCCGATCTGGTTTTAGGCACCTGGTATCCCATGGGCGGTATGCACCAGATTGTTGCCGCCATGCAGAAAATAGCTACCGATGCAGGTGTAAAATTTAGCTTCGATACCACAGTAAGCAAAATTGAAATTAAGAATAACCATGCAGAGCAGGTAATTACAAACAAAGGCAGCTTTAATTGCGATTTTGTGGTGGGTAATGCCGATTACCATCATATAGAACAGAAACTGCTTGAGAAAACCTATCGAAGGTACGATGAAAAATACTGGAATGAACGAACCATGGCTCCATCATGCCTGCTGTTTTACATTGGCCTAAATAAAAAACTGGATCATATCCTCCATCACAACTTATTTTTTGATGAACCTTTTGATGAACATGCTGAAGAAATTTACACTACCCCTCAATGGCCATCAAAACCCTTGTTTTATGCCTGCTGCCCTTCGGTTACCGATCCGGGTGTGGCACCCGAGGGCTGCGAAAACCTTTTCTTTTTAATTCCGATAGCCCCTGGTTTAAAAGATAACGAAAGCAAAAGGGAAGCATACTTTAATTTATTGATTAAACGCTTTAAAGATTTAACCGGAAACGACATTAGCGATAACATTTTGTTTAAACGCAGTTATGCCATGGATGATTTTGTTGCAGACTATAATGCCTTTAAAGGAAATGCGTATGGATTAGCAAACACTTTGAAACAGACCGCTTTCCTTAAACCGAAAATGAAAAGCAATGTAACAAATTTTTTATATACCGGACAATTAACCGTTCCCGGCCCCGGTGTGCCCCCTGCAATCATCTCCGGACAAGTGGTAGCAAAAGAAATAATAAAAAAGTTAAAAAAAGCTTGACAAATTTAAAATTTCCCTTATCTTTATAACCACAAAACAAAAACACTGCAAAAAACCTTTAAAACGCATTATTGTTCGAGGTTTGCATTTGTTTCGAAATTAGAGAGAAGGCGAATTGTTGAAAGAAAAAATAAGAATCAACTAACCAAATATATGATAAGCAAAAAGGCCTGGATTTTCCAGGCCTTTTGCTTTTTAGGAGATTTTGGGAATACCTTATATGAGTTGGCTACAACCGATAATTAAATAAAAGGGTCGTCATTTCGACTGCAGCATAAAGGAACGCCTGCCCGTACAGGCGGAGAGAAATCTATCTCGAGACAGATTTAGCTTCGCTGAGCACTAACGTGGTTCTCAACTGCGCCCGAAATGACGGCGACTTCGACTAGCAACCTTGAACAAATAAAAGATCCTTCGATTACTCTACCATTGACAGCCCCATAGAAGAACCGTCATCTCGACTGAAGCGCAGCGAAATGGAGAGATCTTTAAATGGATTTCTGAACTACGTTGCACTTCGCTCGAAATGAGGAGCCCTAAGAGGGGATATCACTAATATTGATTTTATCCAATAAATTAACCCTCAGCATGACAGATATGGGATGCGATAAAGATCTGTTAGGTAAATCTCTCCACTACGGTCGAGATGACTTTTCGCTTTGGAAGTGATAACAAAAAAGGCCCAGATAAAATCTGAGCCCCTGGTTTTTCCAATTGATGTATCTTAAGCCATTTCAGTACTGGCAATTTCTTTTGAATAAGTTTTAAGGTATTTTTTAAGAATACCGCGTGCTACGTGGATACGTGTTTTAACTGTTCCGATAGGAATTTCTAACATATCAGCAATTTCGTGGTATTTATAACCTTCAAAATAACGGATGAAAGGCACATAATACTCTTCAGGTAATTGAGCAAGGGCTTTATCAATATCGCCCAGCACAAATTTACTTTCTGCCTGGTTCTTAGTTGCACTGTATGAAAGGTTAGCCGAAGAAATATCCTCGCTCTGCGTAATTAAAGTATTCGTTTTTACTAAACGGCGATAGTTGTTAATGAAAGTATTTTTCATGATGGTAAACAACCAACCTTTCAAATTCGTACCTTCTTTAAACTTATTATAATAAGTAATGGCCTTCAGCATGGTATCCTGAACCAGATCATTTGCATCTTCAGCGTCTTTTGTAAAATTTAAAGCGTAAGATCTAAGCGATACGGAGTGATGATTAACGAGGTGATTGAATTCGAATTTTGTCATGATATTTAAGCTTTAGGTAGATTAAAAAAAACAAATGAATTAATGTCCATTCACTATAATCCAAACAAACTTAGTACCAAAAATTTCTGGCACGCCCCTAAAAGTACTGGTTTATGCCTATGCGTTGTTTCGTCACAGAATATTTACCTCACATTCTAAAGCGACTCCAAACGTGGCCTTTACACTGTCTATTATTTGTTCAGAAAAACTATACACTTCTGTACCAGTGGCATAGCCGTGATTAACCAACACCAAAGCCTGATTTTTCCAGGTACCAGTTTGCCCTACCACTTTACCCTTCCAACCGCACTGTTCAATTAGCCAGCCAGCGGCAAGTTTAATTTTATCATCGGCTGTAGCATAATGCACCACATCGGGGTGTTTTGCTACAATATCAGCAAACTCATGCTTTTCAATTACAGGATTTTTAAAGAAACTACCAGCATTACCAATGGTTGATGGATCTGGTAATTTGCTTACGCGAATATGCGATACCGCTGCAGAAACATCAGCAATGGTTGGTTTTTCTATTCCCCTGTTCTGCAGTTCAGTTTCAATAGCACCGTAAGAAGTATTGATATTTGGCACAGCCGATAAACGAAAAGCAACTGAGGTAATAATGTACTGCCCTTTTAGCTCGCTTTTAAAAACACTTTCACGGTAACCAAAATGGCAATCGTCATAATTAAAGATCTTAATTTTACCGGTTTTAATCTCGAATGCGGTACAGCTTTCAAAAACATCTTTCAGTTCTACTCCGTAAGCACCAATGTTTTGTATAGGCGATGCCCCCACGGTACCAGGAATTAAACTTAAATTCTCAACCCCTGCAAAACCATGTTTTACGCAATAGTTTACAAAATCGTTCCATATTTCGCCTGCTCCCGCTATTATCGTAACCTCATCTCCGGCAACTTTAGATTCGATGCCCTTAATACTAATTTTGATTACAAGACCTTGATAATCTTGTGTAAACAGTACATTACTCCCCCCACCAATAACAAGTAGTTTTTGATTTTTTACCAGTTCATGCTGAAACAATGCCTTCAACTCAGCTTCCGAAAATATTTCGGCAAAGAACTTTGCTTTAACATCGATACCAAAAGAATTGTAAGGTTTTAACGAAATATTTTCCTGAATTTGAAGCATGTTGATTTTGTTATGCTGCAAAAGTAAAAGAAAAATTAATTAAGGAACGATTTTGCTAATCCCTTGATCAAAATTAAAACTCAAAGACGCTGCTATATCTCCAGCTTTAGTCACTCCTGATAACTTCCATCCAATAAACTTTGGTTTGGTTTTAGCCAGCTCCAGTAAACTGTATCTTTCTTTGGTCAGCTTTGCACTAATCAAGCCTACACTATCTGATTCTGCCTGACTAAAATGTTCAATTTCTGTTTCGAGTACCGCCAGAGTCGAATCGAGCTCATGTCCTTTTGCAATGCTATCGGCGTAAGCTTTGGGCGAAATATGATAAAGACTATCAAGCGTAGCCTGCTCAAAGTTCAGCTTTTGGCTACTATTTTCGTATTGCTTTTCTACAAGGGCAATGGCGCGTTCTTTATCTGTTTTTTTGCCACAGGCGTATAGGATTATAGAAATAAAACCGAGAAGAAAGATGGCGAAATATTTATTTATCATATAGCTTTAATTCTTAATAAGCTTTTCCTCACAAACAACAGTCCAAAAGCCTTTTCGTTTTCTTTGCCATTGTTTTATGGTAGATTTCACTACCTTTTTCGACCTCTTGAGGCATTTGCAGAGAAATCTAGCAATCACTTTTAATACTTAAAAATCTTTTTAAGTGCTTTTTCCAAATCATCCCCTCTTAAATTTCTGCCAACAATTATGCCTTTAGGATCCACAAGGTAGTTTACCGGAATAGTTTCAATGTTATAAATTTTCTGCGCTACATCTTTAAAGTCGCTTAACTGAGGCCATATATTTACCTTATCTTTCTGTATCGCTTCAAGCCAATCTGTCCTTCCCGATAATCGGTCTCTTGTTATGCTTACGATCTGGAATCCAGATTTTTTATACTTATTAAAGGCTTTAACCAGGGTCGGGTTCTCATCTCTGCAAGGCACACACCAGCTTGCCCAAAAATCCACCAACAAATACTTCCCCTTAAAATCATCAAGGTTGTACATTTTACCCTTAGCATCAGGTAGCGAAAAACGCTTCATTACATTACCAACCCTAAGTTGTCTCTCGAGCGATATGGTACCGATTAATTTTAGCGCAGATGGAAGTATTCTAATATCCGGCCCTAGCGTATTTAATAATGAATTAATTTCTTTTGGGTGATTTATAGTTCGTGGCTTACCATGTGGCCTATCTGCGTACTGCCAAAGTGCATATAAGCCAACCGGCGAATTTGCGTTCAATTTTATGGCCGGGAGGTACACATTTTTATCAAGCGCAATATCTATCGAATCTCTTATTTGCCAAATCCTGGCTTCAACATCAGCAATTTTCTGATTTTCATAATTAACATTACCAACCATTGTTTCCGCCTTTTTAGAAAAAACAGCCGAAAACCGATCAAGCTCTGTTATGCCGGCTACAATTGCAGGTTTAACGCCCACAATTTCAGGAACTAAATTGCTGTCTATCGCAATTTCATAATTACCGGGCATTGTCCAAAATTTCTTTGAAGTAACTTTTTTATTGTTCCAGTAAAAATCCATCAATAAGTTTACTGGTTCCAAAAGCTCAGTTTCATAGCTCAGCACTTTATCTTTAATTATAATCGTGTCGGTTACGCCGCCTAAACTGGCCAAATCGTATCTTTTCAGTACAACTTTAAATGGCTGCTGAATGAGTGTGCTAAAATCCGATTTTAGGATAAGCTTCCCCTTAAAAGTTTGTTGAGCGTTAACAGAATCCATAAAATTAAACAATGCCGCAAACAACAGAACCAAAGGTTTACTACTTAACCTTATCATCGATATTTTTCTTTAATTCGAGCCCTTTTTTACTATTTTTTAATCTAGGAGAAAGTTCATTAAACAACTCTAGTGGCAAGCCGTACATACTTTGCATCCTATCCTTACGAGACACATCAAACA
Source organism: Pedobacter sp. KBW01 (assembly GCF_003852395.1). Classification (NCBI taxonomy): domain Bacteria; kingdom Pseudomonadati; phylum Bacteroidota; class Sphingobacteriia; order Sphingobacteriales; family Sphingobacteriaceae; genus Pedobacter; species Pedobacter sp. KBW01. Next base: position 54,370 of record NZ_QAJQ01000039.1, on the reverse strand, counting down.
TCGAGGTGATTTGTTCTACCTGATAGAAAGCTACAGGTGAATCAGCATACTTCTTTACAAAGGCTATCATTTTTCTATCTCTGGCTTTTATGGCCTCAGTAACCTCATCACTTTGCCTTGTTAAAATACCTTTATCAGTAATTTTAGCAGCTTTAGTATTCCCATAATTATCAATCGACAGGGTTAAATCCTCTAGTACGATAAGCTTTGCATTCCTCCGGGCTCCTGTTAGCCAAATCAGATTTCTAAATTTAGACAATGCTTCTTCCTTAGAAATATTTCCTCTCTCTTCAAAAAAAACACTGGCGTATTGATAATCTTTACCCTCAAGATCAAAAGCCCCCTTAAACTCAAATTTGCCGTTAATAACTGGCATTACCATAAATATTTTATCGCTTGATATAGGAATTTGCTGGGAAAGCGTGGTTAAATAAGCATATTTGATGCTATCAGTATTTGAAATTTCACCTTTGATAGTAAAATTAATGTTTTGCGCAATTGCAGACGAAGCAAAGAAAATTGCCAGAATGACCAGGTATCGTTTCATATTTATATCTTATAAAATAAATATAAACTAATTAATTAGTTTATCAAATTACTTTTAGTGATTATTTCTATTTCAGGCTTACGAGATTAGATCTTTCCGCACAAACAACAGCCCAAAAGCCTTTCCTTTTTCCCTTCCCCTATTTTTATGGTGCATTTTATGGGCTTTACGCACAGCCAACAAATAGGTATTAGTGCTTTTGAAGGTTTTAAAACGCCGGTGCACAAACCAATCGTGCACCATGAAATAAATCAGGCCGTACAGGGTAATACCCAGTCCAACAAAAAAGCGGTAATCGAAGTTCTTCCTGCCAATATACATTAACAGTAACGAAAGCCCGGCAAATAACAGTGCAAACAAATCGTTCCATTCGAAAAATGATTTAGCCTTTTGATGGTGACTTTTATGCAAAAACCACAAGGGCCCATGAAATAAATACTTGTGTATAAACCACGACAAGCACTCCATTGCAATGATGGTAAATAGTACAGTTAATATGTTAATTAAGACGAACAAAATATATAAACAACTGGTTTGTAAAGATATATAACAGCAAAAACTGTATATTTATGTCATGAGATTGTAAGCTTACCTCTGGTTTAGCCAAACATTTCATGACAAATCATTTTTTAGCACTATTTTTGACTAAAATATTAAAAAAGTCAGAAAGTAGAAAAGTAAAATGATTGTAGCCGATAAAAAGAGAGAGCAAATTATTGATGGCGCTATAAAACGCTTTATCCATTTTGGTATTGGTAAAACCACAATGAACGATATTGCCGAAGATCTGTCTGTATCCAAACCATCTCTTTATTATTATTTCCCGGATAAAAAACATTTGATTGTGGGGGTGATTGAAAGAGTGTTTAACGATTTCTTCGAACTGATTAAAAAGAAATACAACCCTGAGCTGCCAGTACAGGAAATTCTTTTTAACACCATTGATGTAAGGAACACTTTTTTCCAAAAATATTACATGCTCCGCATTACGGAAGGAATTCCGGATTTACTGAACGATGAGGTGATTAAAGGCAAGCTACATGCACTAAAAGAATCGGAAAAAGCTTTTTTCGCCGAGATTTTTAGTCAGGCTAAAGCAAAAGGAGAAATTGAGCACGATGACACTGCCCATGTTGCCGAACTATACCTGGAAAGCTTAATGGGCCTCTGTACCATGTGTATTATGGAGACCGGCAAAGACCTTTTCCCTGATAAAAAAGCATTAAATAAAATGACGATGAAGCAAAAAAACCTGACCACCATATTTGTAAGGGGTTTAAGGTGCATAGATTAAAGCTTAACGTTAGCCCAAATAAACAGCCTCAGGTTAATGGCTGAAAAAAACAGAGAAGAACCCAAAAACAAAAAATCAATACATTATGCTTAGAATAAAAATGGTAAGATTAATGCTCATCGTTATTATCGGCTCGGTTTTACCGCAGCTGACAATTGCACAGCAGCAGGTTACCTTAAAAGATGCGCTCACTTTTGCGCTCCAAAACAATACAAAAGTGCGAAATGCCAAATTGGATATTGAAGGTGGAAGATACAAGGTAGAAGAAGTAAGGGCACAAGCCTTACCACAAATTACCGGAAACGTAGGCTTAACCTACAACCCGATTATCGGCCAGTTGGTAGCTAATTTCGGCGGACAAACACAGGCGATCAAACTGGGTCAGAACTGGAATTCGACTGCCGGCGTCCAGCTTTCGCAGCAATTATTTAACCAGCAGGTTTTTACCGGTTTACAGGCTGCACGATCGAGCGAAGAATATTATAACCTTACTTCGCAGTTAACAGAAGAGCAGATTATCGAACTGGTAGCCAACAATTATTACCAGGTTTTGGTAAACAGGCAACAGCTTAACGTAATCGATACCAACATTAAAAATGTTAAGGTGGTTGAAAAAATTGTAAGCAACCAGTATAAAAATGGTTTGGCCAGAAAAATCGATGTAGACAGGATCAGTGTAAACTTAACTAACCTGAATACACAGCGCGAGCAAACCATCAATGCAATTACCCAATTGGAAAACCAATTGAAATTTTCGATGGGAATGCCTGTTGCAACACCGATTAACCTACCTGCAACCGAATTAACGGAAGTGACTACCCTACCTGTATTTACAGATTCTATCGATCTGGCCAACAGAACAGAGGTTAAACTTTTAAATAACCAGGATAAACTATTATCGCTACAAAGAAAAGCTTATGTGGCTGAATATTATCCTTCATTGGCTTTAACGGGTAACTATACTTACTCGAGCCAAAGCGATGGTTTCGATTTCTTAAAATCCAATGCAGCAGCAATCGGATATGGAGCTTCGGCAGTAGGCCTGACTTTAAAAGTGCCAATTTTTAACGGCTTCCTAACCCGTTCTAAAATCCGCCAGGCTGATGTAAACATTAAAAAGGCACAGGAAAGCAGAAAAGAAACTACAAACTCTTTAAACCTGGCTTACGAAAATGCCAAAATACAGTTGCGCAATAACTTAAACACCATTAAATCGCAACGTAAAAATGCTGATTTAGCGCAAGAGATTTACAAGAGTACTCAAAACAATTATAACAATGGCTTAGCTTCGTTAACCGATCTTTTGGATACGGAAAACGCATTAACCTCAGCACAAAACAGCTATACACAGGCTTTATTAAATTATAAAATAGCCGAAATACAATTAATCAAATCAAACGGAAATATTAAATCGCTAGTACAATAGAAATGAAAAGAGTAATTACCATAATCATCGTAGTTGTTGTTGCCCTTGGTGCAATAGCTTATGTCTTAAAAAACAACAAAAAGAAGAACGAAGAAAAAACTGCTTTCATTGCTAAAGGTGGTGGCGCAGTTGCCGTTCGGGTTGCAGACGTACAGAAAAAAGTTGTGGATTTAGATTTCAGTGCAAACGGAAATTTTATCCCTAAACAAGAATTAAACTTCTTATCAGAAAACGCAGGTCGTGTTACCGCCATTTATGTGGATGAAGGCGATCGCGTAAGCAAGGGTCAGGTTTTGGCACGTGTTGATGCAGAAATTATCAATACCGACAGGGAAACGGCTGAGGCTAACTACCAGAATGCGGTACGCGATGAAGCCAGATACCAGAGCTCATTTCAAACCGGCGGCGTTACGCAACAACAGTTAGACCAGGCTAAACTGGCTACCAGAAATGCGAAATTGCGTTTACAGGCCTCGCAACGCAAATTGAGCGATGCCAATATCAAATCACCAATTAACGGTATCGTAAACAAAAGATACATTGAAGTTGGTGCTTTTGTAAATACTCAGGGTACGCAAATGTTCGAGCTGGTTGATGTTTCTAAATTGAAACTGAAGGTTAATGTAAACGAATCGCAGGTGGCTAACCTTAAAATTGGCGATCAGATTACGATCAAATCTTCTGTTTTCCCAACTGATAATTTTTCGGGTAAGGTAACTTTTATTGCCGCTAAAGCCGATGCTACCTTAAACTTCCCAATCGAGATTGAAGTAGAAAACAGCCACAAAAACAGCTTAAAAGCCGGTATGTACGGAACCGCTGTGTTTAAATTCCCTAAACAGGCTCCAGGCATCCTTATTCCACGTACCTCATTTGTGGGTAGTGTAAGCAGCAACCAGGTTTTCTTGTTGGATAAAGCCAGCAATACTTCAAAAATCCGCAATGTGGTTTCAGGCCGTATTTTAGGAGATAATGTTGAGATTTTGGATGGCTTAAAAGAAGGCGAAACAGTAATTACCAGCGGACAGATTAACCTGGCTGATGGAACTGCTGTGAGTATCGTAAAATAGTTCAATTGGCAGTTATCAGTTTACAGTTTGTCATCCTGAGCCTGTCGAAGGACGATATTATTTCAATTGCAATAAAAATTTAAAATGAAGATAACAGATATATCTATAAAAAGGCCTTCGCTGGTTATTGTGGTTTTTACCGCACTAACTTTACTTGGGCTACTCAGTTACTTTTCGTTGGGCTATGAGTTACTTCCAAAATTCTCGAACAACGTAGTATCTATTTCGACCATTTACCCTGGTGCATCGCCAAATGAGGTTGAAAATACCGTAACAAAAAAAATCGAGGATGCGGTATCATCGATGGAGAACATCAAAAAAATTAACTCGGTCTCTTTCGAGAGTTTATCAACCGTAACCATTACTTTAACAGATGTGGCGAATATCGACATCTCTTTAAATGATGCACAACGTAAGGTAAATGCCATCCTGGCCGAGTTGCCTGAAGATGTAAAAACGCCTTCGTTAAGTAAATTCTCGCTTGATGATTTACCGGTAATTACCATGTCGGCCTCTGCTAACATGGACGACGTTAGTTTTTACGATTTAATTGACAAACGTATTGCCCCGGTAATTTCGAGGGTTAGTGGTATTGCTCAGGTAAACTTAGTGGGTGGTTCTGAGCGTGAAATCCAGGTTTCACTTGATGCCAATAAACTACAAGGCTATAGCCTTTCGGTTCCGCAAGTGCAACAAATGATTCTTTCGTCGAACCTTGATTTCCCTACCGGAAGTGTTAAAACACAAAATCAGGACGTTTTAATCCGTTTATCGGGTAAATACAGAAGCATTGAAGAGTTAAGAAACCTGGTTTTAACCACCGGTAAAGATGGTGCACAAATCCGTTTAGGCGATGTGGCCGATGTTCAGGATTCGCAAAAGGAAACTGAAAAATTAGCCCGTATCGATCGTAAGGCTTCTATCGCTATTCAAATTATTAAACAAAGTGATGCAAATGCTGTAGAAGTGAGTAAAGGCGTACACGCCATTATTGCTAAACTTAAAAACGAATACGCAAGCAATAAATTAGACATCAAAATTGTTAACGACAGTTCTATTTTCACCTTAGAATCTGCTGATGCCGTAATCCACGATTTAATTTTAGCGGTTATTTTGGTAGCCTTCGTAATGCTTTTCTTTTTACACAGCTTACGGAACGCGATCATTGTAATGGTATCGATCCCGGTATCGTTAATCGCCACTTTTATCGGCATCGGTTTATTCGGTTTTACGTTAAACTTAATGTCGCTACTGGGGCTGTCGCTCGTGGTAGGTATCCTGGTGGATGATGCGATTGTGGTACTGGAAAATATCCAGCGGCACATGGAAATGGGTAAAAATAAGGTACGTGCAGCATCTGATGCAACACGTGAGATTGGTTTTACCGTAGTATCGATCACTTTCGTAATTGTGGTGGTATTCTTCCCTATTGCGGTAAGTACAGGTTTGGTTTCGAACATCCTGCGCCAGTTCTGTATCGTGGTAATTATTGCCACCTTACTATCGTTGGTGGCTTCATTTACCATTGTACCGCTTATTTTCTCACGTTTTGGCAAGTTAGAGCGTATTGAGGGCAAAAATCTGTTTGGCCGTTTTATCCTTTGGTTTGAGAAGCAGCTTAAAAAATTCACTTTGTGGATTACCAGTATCTTAACCTGGTCGTTAAACCACAAAGCGTTAACCTTGATTATAGTTGTGGTGATGTTCTTCAGCTCATGCGGATTATTAGCAGGCGGTTTCATTGGTTCTGAGTTCTTCCCTAAATCTGATAAAGGCGAGTTCTTGGTTCAGTTAGAGTTACCTAAAGATGCTTCTTTAGAGCAAACCAACTTCCTGACCCAAAAAGCGGAAGCTTTCTTAGATAAACAACCAGAAATTACCCAGTTAATTACTACTGTTGGTCAATCAACTGGTGATTTTGGGGGTACACAGGCAACTGCCTACAAATCTGAAATCAATGTTAAATTGGTTGAGCGCGATCAGCGTAAAGGTGTATCTTCAGATATTTTCGCGACTAAAATGAGTCGTGCATTGGCCAAAGAGCTGATTGGTGCAAAAGTAAAAACTGTGCCGATTAGTATTTTGGGTATTGCAGAAAATGCGCCGATCCAATTAGTAGTTATGGGCTCTGATTTAGATAGCGCATTGAAATATGCCGAAGGTGCACAAAAAGTGCTTGGCGCAATTCCGGGTGCTACAGAGATTAAACTATCAGTAGAAAAAGGAACACCTGAAATTAACGTTCAGGTAGACCGCGATAAAATGTCGGCAGTGGGTTTAACCTTACAAACAGTAGGTTCGACCATGCAAACAGCATTTGCTGGTAACACCGATGGTAAATACAGAAAAGGCGAATACGAGTACGATATTAATATTCAGTATCAAAACTTTAACCGCCAGAATGTGGAAGATGTACGTAACCTTATTTTTGTAAACAATGATGGCAAACAAATTAAGTTATCACAGTTCGCAACTATTACAGAAGGTTCAGGACCAAGTCAGCTAGAGCGTTTAAACAAATCTACTTCAGTATCGGTTAAAGCACAATCAATTGGTCGCCCCACAGGTACAGTAGTTGCCGAATTCCAGGCGAAACTGGAAGAGCTGCAAAAAAATGGCAAGTTAAAAGCACCAATTGGTGTTAGTTACAGCTGGGCGGGTGATCAGGAAAACCAGGCAGAAGGTTTTGGTACTTTAGGTATTGCCTTGTTAGCCTCTATTATTTTGGTTTATCTGATCATGGTAGCTCTTTATGATAGTTTCATTTATCCTTTGGTGGTAATGTTCTCGCTACCGTTGGCGGTAATCGGAGCCTTACTTGCCCTGGCCTTAACCAACAACTCAATTGGTATCTTTACCATTTTAGGTTTAATTATGCTAATGGGTCTGGTAGCTAAAAACGCGATTATCCTGGTCGATTTTACCAACCACTTAAAAGCCGAAGGTAAAGAAACTAAGGAAGCACTGGTACTGGCCAACCACGCACGTTTACGTCCGATTTTAATGACCACCATTGCCATGGTATTTGGTATGCTTCCTATTGCCCTTGCAAGTGGCGCAGGTGCCGAGTGGAAAAATGGTTTGGCATGGGTAATTGTTGGTGGATTAACCAGTTCATTATTCTTAACCTTAATTGTAGTACCGGTAGTGTATTTAATTTTTGATAGAATGTTAGAGCGCTTTGGTTTCAATAAAAAAGGAAAAACCATCGATGAGTTAATGGTTGAACCATACGACCATAAAGATGTAAATGAATACGATTTAGATCACGGACATTAATATCTCTCCAAATTAACAATCAATTAGCCCCGATTTGCATCGGGGCTTTTTTTATGGCTGCTCGCCCTCGCCGTGGTTCGTATCGCCACGAACCATTAAAAATTGCGCTAAATTTTACGCGGAGATAATCCTACAATACTGTATCCAAACAAATTGTTAATCAACATTGTATATTAGTGATTATGTTTAAAACCGTCATTAGCCTATTTCTCATCTGTACTGCCCTCATTGTAAAAGCCCAGCATCCGCCAGTTTTCCCGGCAATGAAATCCGATTCGGTATTCGTTAAAGTAGCAAACCTCAATATTACCCTGGTAAAATACAGCTATAAACCTAATGGGATCCGCTTTTTGGTGGTTCACGACAATGAAGATACAGGCGTAAAGGCTGGTTTCGATTATATCCGCTGGAGCGGTGGCGAACTCATAGACTGCCAGTATGGTGGCGTAAGAGACTATAATTTCACCTATATGGACGACCGCTACCGGATTGACCCAAATGCCATTTATACTGAAGTTGGGGTAAACACACGGTTGAAGAAAGATGCTTATAGCTCGAACGAAGTAGAGAAAGCGATATTAAATGCAGGTAAGCAAATTGTAGATTTTTACGATCCCAAATCAACGGGTTACTTCTTAACTCTACATAACAATGCAAATGGGGGCTTTGGAATTTCCTCATACCTGCCCGGATACGATTTAGCCAGTACGGCCGATTCGGTTTATATCAATTTCCAGATGGATAACGACGACCTATTGTACGTAACCGAACCTAAATTATTCTCGACCTTAAAAAAAGCGAATGTAAATGTTATTCTTCAATCCAAGTTTGTTTCCAACGATGGTTCGCTCTCCGTTTACGCTATGCAGAACCACATTCCTTACATCAATGTTGAGGTACAACACGGTCATCAGGATGAAAACCTACGATTAATAGAATTGGCCATTGCAGCGTTAAAAGAGCATGGATTGGTGAAGAAGGAGTAAATTTACTAGCGCGTCACCCTGAATTTATTTCAGGATCTCTTTAGCATGAAAGCGTATAACGAAATGTTTTAAGTTAACCGCTTCAAACAATTAACCTCAGACTAGTTTATTTCCTTAATTTTGGTAATTACAAAGGTGATTAACAACCCAAAAACAGATATAATTCCGAAAGAATAGCGCAGGCTCGATAGTTGCGAAATGTATCCAATTAGTGGTGGACCAAACAGGAATGCGAAATAACCAATGCTCGAAACCATGGTTATGGCCTTACCCGCAGGTACTTTTTTGTTGTTACCTGCAATGCTGTAAACCATGGGTACAATACTCGAAACACCCAAACCAATTAGCATAAAGCCAATAATGGCCACAAAAATATTCGGGAATATTACCGCAAGTGCCATACCTATTGATATAATGGCACCACTGATTTGCAAAAGGTTTTTCCGACCAAATTTACCGATCAGATATACCCCCAAAAATCTACCGCTGGCCATCATAAACATAAAAGAGGCATAGCCAATAATGGCACGGTTATGCGGCAACTTCACTACATCTTCGAAATAAATGGCACTCCAATCGAACATGGTTCCTTCGGTAGCCATACTACAAAAAGCGATAAGACCCAATAAAACCAGGATCCCCTGCGGCATGGTAAAAAACTTTGTTTTTTCGGCCAGTGTATCAGGTTTATTGTAGTTGAGTAATTTTTTAGCGTTAAACGCCACATTAGTTAAGGATATGGCGGCGATAATCCAGAAATGCGTATACATTCCTAATTTTAAGTTAACCAGGCCCAGTGCAATTAATGCCCCGGTTAAATTCCCAATACTCCAAGCACCGTGGAAAGAACTCATAATCGGCTTGCCGTAATAATTTTCGCCGGCAACGCCCTGCGTATTTAAGGCAATGTTGCAAAGATTACCTGTAATGCCAAACAGCACCAAAAAAGCAGCCAGTTGCCAGCCTGTAGTCGCCAACGCCAAAAAGGTTAACGCGATGGCATACATGGGTGCTGTGGCCTGAAGCATTTTCTTGCTACCAAAATGCGTGGTTAGTTTTGCCGAAAAAAACATCGTCATGATCTGACCAGCAGGCAATGCAAAGAGAATGGAACCTAATTCTGCATCATTTAAGTTCATTAAGGCTTTAAATGTCGGAATCCGGCTAGCCCAGCTTGCAAAGCAAACCCCTTGCATAAAGTAAAAGGCTGAGATGGCAAAACGTACTTGTTTTGGAGAACTATGCGCTAATACAGGTTTACTTTCTGGTGTACTTAATAGGGCCTGATCTTGCGGGTTTTCTTCCAAAATTGATGTATGAGTAATAAGATTAAGCTACAAAGTTCCTTAAATCTATTGGAAATACCGACATTTTTTTAAGTTTATATCAAAATATTTGCAAAAAACGCTATAACCTGGTTAAATCTTCCACTGTTCAAGTTGGTAGGCACTATCCCAAAACATCCATTCAAGCCGTGTGGCCATTTCAAAAGCATCAAACATTTTTTGTCGTGTAGCAGGGCTTGCATGCCTGGCCAAATCGTCGGTTATATTGATGGCCTGTGTTACGGCCTGGGCAAATTCAATTCCTGAATACATATCAATCCACCTTTTATAAACATTTTGGTTTCCCTTTTGCTGCGCAAAGATATGATCGCCAACTGCCTTATAAATCCAGAAGCAAGGTAAAACTGCCGCAGCAGCTACTTCTACACTGGCATAAGCGGCTTGGTTTAAAAGATAATTGGTGTACAAAAGTGTTGCCGGCGATGGTGTTACTTTGCTTTCCAGACCAAATTCTACAAAATAACTTTCGTGCAAACTACGCTCAGCAAAAATAGCTCCGGTAGAAAATCCGGCATAGGCCATAACCAGTTCTGCATCATCAACGCGACCACTAATGGTGCTTAATGTCCGGCCAAATTCCAATAGATAATAGGCATCCTGCGCCAGATAAAAAATAAACTTTTCCTTAGGTAAAGTGCCCTCACTTAACTCCTGATTAAAAGGCATGGCTAAAATCTTATCATAGATGGGCTTCACTAACTCCCAGGCCTGCTCACTCCATTTCATTGTACAATTAATTTTGAAGGGTTAAAAAAATGATTCAGAGGGCCGTTTCCGGCACCTGTAGTAATCTCGCTACCTGCCTGTAATGCAGCGGCAATATATTGTTTCGCGTTTTTAACCGCGGCAAGCAGATTGTTGCCTTTACCCATTTCAGCAGCAATAGCCGAAGACAAGGTACAACCTGTTCCATGCAGATTTTTAGAAGCAATAAAAGCACTTTCCAAAATCACAGGTTCCTCATTGCCGGCGATATACACATCGTAAATAACCGGACCAGATAAATGACCGCCTTTAACCAATACCGCCTTTGCTCCTTTTCCGATAATTTTTCGCCCTGCGGCAACCATATCATCGAGGTTAAAAATGGGTTGTTCGGCAAGGATAATGGCTTCATCTATATTCGGGGTAACCAGGCTTACGAGCGGAAATAATTTATCGATTAACTGCGTAACAGTATCGGGCTCAATAAGCTTATGACCACTGGTAGCCACCATCACCGGATCTAAAATAACAGGAACTTTGTTGCCATAAGCTTTAAGTTCAGCTTCGATTACATCGACCACTTCTACCCGGTTAATCATCCCGATTTTAATGGCAACAGGCTGTATATCTTCAAGCACGGCTTGCAGCTGGTCTTTAATCAGTTCGGGTGGAATACCATGAACAGACCTTACGCCCATCGTATTTTGTGCTGTTACCGCTGTAATTACCGAAGTACCGAAACAGCCCAGCGCCGAAAAGGTCTTTAAATCGGCCTGAATACCCGCGCCACCACCACTATCGGAGCCGGCTATGGTTAAAACATTAATATAATTCATGGTTCTAAGACTTCATCTTTGTTTATAACACTTCAGGAGTCTTCAAAATGCAGAAATGCAATTTACGCAGCAGACAAACTAATTTCCTACGCCGGCATTATCCGGATCAGGTTCATGACTTTAAAATTCCAATAATCAAATTCCAATGTTCAAACTTTTGAAAATTGAATATTTTGATTTGGTAATTTAATGTCAATGGGTATATTCTCAGCCAACTAATTTGAAGGCACCCCTAAAGTTTTATTTTGTGCTGCAATATAGGGTTAAAAGTTGGAAGCTTAAAGACCAGTGCGTGGTTATTATTACAACCAGATCATTACTGTGTTGTACGGAACAAACCATGCTTACAGCACAAATACCAATGTATTAGGATTCCCACCTTCGTGGCAATGACGGTCTAGGAGCGGAACAGCAATAAAACAAAAAAGCCCCGATAGCATACCGGGGCCTAAAACATAATAATTAATAAGAGAGTCGACTATATTTTATCAGGCTGATAAAACCTTACTGTTCCATCTGCTTCGTTCGAAACAATTAATAAACTTCTGCCATTCGGGCTATCTTTTGGTTTAACAAACAACAAACCTTCAGGTGCATCGCCAGTAGAGAATAGCTGAACAAATTTCGGCGCAGCAGGAGTAGTAACATCATAAATGGCAATCGCATCTGCGCGCTCCATACCAATAAAAGCTAAAGTTTTTCCATTTACCTGGGCAACGGTTACACTCTCTACCTCTACCCCTTTATTATCCGAGCGGTCATCATCATATTTACCGGCATCAATCACCTGTTGCTCAAGGTCTTTTCCAATATTGGCGACCAAAGCTCCGGTATTTGCATTCAGGATGCTCACACATCTTCCGCCAGTTGAAAACAATTCCTGATATACTTTATTGGTACCAACCACTGTATAACCGGCAGTATTGGTTACGGTAAGCCTGCCCAGATTGGCATCTAACTGCAAGGTTGCAGCGTTTGGAAACTTAACCGGGTCTAAAATAAGATCTTTTACGCGTACCTCTTCTTTTGAATCTTTTGGAGTATAATCCTGTCTGGTATCTCCCTCATTTGCTAAAGCCAGATAAGCAGTACCTCCAGTGCTGAAATATGAAATTGCATCTGGCAAATAGTAAGCCTTGATAGGCCATGTACCTAATACTTTTTTACTGTCTTTATCGCTTACATCAAAGGCATTTTCAGCTAAACTGATATCTCTGGTACCCAAAGGCGTAATTTTGGTAATGGTTCCTGCAACAATATCAACTTCGGCAACCCCGTTGTTTTCTTGTAAGGTAACGTATGCCTTTTTAGAATCAGTGCTAACGGCAATATATTCAGGTTCAATATCCTGGGTAAAACTGGCGTTGTAACCATAAATCCTGAAACCCCCTGCCAATAAAGTTGCTTTCTGCGATTCGAAAGCCGAGAAATCTACTGTTTTTACTGAATAATTATCTTTGATATTAATGATTGAAATGGTTCCTTTAGGATCAACGGTATAAGCCAGGTTCGGTTCACCTTCGTTAGCCGATAAAATGTAATTACCATCCGGGCTAAAAGTAACCATATCGGGCATAGCACCCACGGTAATTTTTTTAACTTCTGATAAATCGGAGGTCTTTAACACTAAAACATCGCCATTTCCCTGCTTATCGGCACCATCTAAAGCGATTGCCAGTAAACCGTTGCTCACCGCCACACTGTTAATGCCTGCGTTGTTTGGATAAATTAATGTTTTTAATTTGGTAACCGTTGGGTATTTACTCATATCCACTACATCAACCTTGGTTCCCCCATCGTTACTCACTACAAATAATTGTTTGGTTAAGGGATCGTAAGCAGAAATTTCTGAGGCAAATTCGCCGCCCAAATCAATTGAAGCAATTTCCTTAAAACTGTCTATTTTTTCGGGAACTACCGCTTCGGTTGGCGGATCTATAATCGGTTCATCGGTTGGGTTTTTCTTACAGGCAGCAAATGCCAGTGATGCAATCAGGATTGCACCAAATAGTTTTTTACAGTTCATCGTTTGTTTATTATCTGAACCGCAAAAATAAATTCGTATAACGCTGTTTTTCAAGCAATGTACGTTATCATTTTATTAAGAAAATATAAAGAAAGACTAAAGCAGAAAGACCAAAGCAGAAAGCAGAGGGGAGACAATTTCCTATCCATTCTGTTTTTTTTTGCATGAGGGATAACAGTGTAAATCCTTTTGTTGTTAGCTGGAGCGCAGTCGAAAGCAAAACAAAAAATTGAAACGGATAGCCCGACCTTTGCGCAGCTTGGGGCATACCCAAGGAAAGCAAAAAGCCGAAAGTGGAAAGCAGAAAGGCCAAAAAGGCAACCTCCAATCATCCTGGCTGCAATACACACCATTATCATTCACCAACTTCATTACAAAGCGTCGTCATCTCGACCGGAACGTAGTGGAGCGCCCGCCTGCTTCGGGCAGGGAGAGATCTAACTCGAGATAGATCTCTCGACTACGTTGCACTCCGCTTGAGAGGACGGATAAAAATTTAAACAAAAAATCCCGATATAAATACCGGGATTTTATAAGTATAACTTATCAAACAGCTACCGAAACTAGTTCAGCATAACTGGTTGATTAAATATGTATTGCTCTGTTATCAGTTGCGGCTAAAGCTGCTTCTTTTAACGCTTCGGTATAAGTTGGATGCGCATGGCAGGTACGTGCAATATCTTCTGCTGATGCACGGAATTCCATTGCTATAACAGCCTCGGCAATCATATCAGCTGCACGCGGACCAATCATGTGTACACCTAAAACTTCATCAGTAGCGGCATCAGCCAATACTTTAATGAAACCATCGGTATCCATACTTGCTTTAGCACGGCCACTCGCTTTGAACGGGAATGAACCTGCTTTATATTTTGTTCCTTTTTCTTTCAATTGCTCTTCGGTTAAACCAACAGAAGCAACTTCCGGCCAGGTGTACACCACACCAGGGATTAAGTTATAATTGATATGTGGTTTTTGTCCGGCGATAGATTCAGCAACATAAGTACCTTCATCTTCGGCTTTGTGCGCCAACATTGCGCCTGTAATTACATCACCAATAGCATAAACACCTTTAACCGAAGTTTCTAAGTGTTCGTTTACCGGAATTTTTTTACCTCTTTCCTCAACCGTGATACCGATTTTATCTAAGCCTAAACCTTCGGTATAAGCAGTACGCCCCACAGCAACAATGCAGTAATCGGCTTCTAAAGAAATAGATTCGCCTTTTGGCGTATCGGCTGTAACTGTAACGGTTTTACCTTTGGTGGTAGCACCTGTAACTTTGTGCCCCATGTAAAACTCCATACCTAAAGTTTTCTTTAACACACGTTGAAGTTCTTTACCTAAACCAGCATCCATAGTGCCAATAATTGAAGGTAAGAACTCAACTACAGAAACTTTGGTACCTAAACGTGCGTACACAGAACCTAACTCTAAACCGATAACACCACCACCAATTACAACCATTGTTTTTGGCACTTCTTTAATGTTTAAAGCCTCGGTTGAGGTAATGATGCGTTTTTTATCGATTGGTAAAAACGGCAAAGCAGTAGGTTTAGAACCCGTTGCAATAATTACGTTTTTTGCCGATAAAGTTTCGGTAGTACCATTAGCTTTGGTTACCAGAATGGTATTTTTATCTACAAAAGAACCTACACCTTCGAAAGAATCGATTTTGTTTTTCTTGAATAAATAGGTAATACCGGCTGTATTTTGAGCAACAACATCGTCTTTACGGGCGATCATTTGTTTCATATCAACTTTTAAATCTTTTAAGTTGATACCATGGGTAGTGAAAGTATGGGCAGCATTGTGGTAATGCTCTGAAGAATCTAATAAAGCCTTTGATGGGATACAACCTACGTTTAAGCAGGTACCGCCAAAAGTTTTATATTTTTCTACCACTGCAGTTTTTAAACCTAACTGAGCACAACGGATTGCGCCTACATAACCGCCCGGTCCTGAACCGATAACAACGACATCGTATTGCATAATTTCTTGAGAATTTTGATTAGCCAAATGTAGGGAAAAAAGGTTAAAAGCTGCAAACGTAGCCGTATTGCAATAACCAATATCCCCTTAGTTTACCACACTGCTAAGAGATTTGACAGTTAAATGAGCCGGCTAAGGCTAATGGATAGCGACAAGCTCATTTTCAATGATATATTTTTGGGCATAAGCCATATTCAGAAACAATTGATCGGCCACCCTTAATTTCTGATGTGCCCGTACATTGGCCTGAACAGCAAAACAGGTGATACCTGCAGCCATAGCCGATTTCACCCCGTTGATGGTATCTTCAAAAACCAGGCATTCGTCTTTTTGCAAACCCAGGCGCTCCACACATAGGTTATAACTTTCAGGATCAGGTTTTGATTTACTTACATCGCTCCGTGTAATAAACAAACGGAAATATTTTGCCAGACCATTGCGTTCAAAAACAGCTTCGACATCCAGTTTCGGACTTGCTGTAACTACTGCAAGCGTAAGCCCTTTTTCGTAAGCAAACTGTACAAACTCCAGGGCATGCGGCATTAACCGGATATCGGTTGTCCTAAACCCCTCAAACGTTACTTTCTCCCTTCGGTTAATAAAGCCATCTAAATCTTCATCAATTTTGTAGCGGCCTATTATGGTTTTTGCATTTTTTGGCAGCGGGATTCCCGCATAATTGCTTAACCAGTCCTTAAAATCAATTTGAACATTGTAGGGGCATAAAAATGTATTCCAGCAATCGAAATGAAATTTCTCCGAATCAATCAACGTACCGTCTAAATCGAAGAGCAGCGCTTTTATTTTACTCATTATAAATTGTAACTAAGGAATAACCTCGAACAGGAAAAACTGTTGGGTTTGCGATTTACTGAAATTATTATCGACGCAAAAAATCAGCGACTGGTGACCGTTTGGTAATTTTGGGCCAAAAGTGATCCCTTCAAAATTATCGATATGCTTGTTAAGGGAATCGAAATCAAAAAGCAATTTCTTTTTTAAGGGTTTAGGTGGATTTTGAATAAAACCAGTATTATCGATTTCATTTTCTGCCCCGTTCAAATCAACCAGGTACAGTTTAATAAAAGTATGGTCGTCGTGTCCTTTAGCCCAGGCACGTTCCATTACCAGTAAGCTATGATCGTTTACCGCTAAAATTTCAGATATGCCATTTACATTCCAGTCGTTTTCTACAGTTGGTTTTACCGGCATCGCCCCCAGATTATAGGCATACTGTGCTGTATTTTTCTTTGTTATGGCATCAAACTTTAAGATTCGGGTAAGCGCTTTATCAAATTCGAAAGCGGCCTGCGGTCCATCCTGGTAAAGTGGTTCTTCTAAACTGGCATAAATGGTTTTGTAATGATCAGCATAAGTTACGCCTTCAAATAAGGCATTTTTGCGTGGTCCGTTTTCTCCTTTTGTAAAATGAAAGCCTGCAGGCAAAGGTATGGTATCTAAAAACCGGCCATCCTTAGCAATAAAGGTTAATGCTGGCTGAACAATAATGGTATCTCCGTTTTTCAATAAACGCTCCCCTTCATTACTCCAGATAAAACTTTTTAATTTAGGATTATAACGAACTGACTCACCATCTGCCTTTAATGTTTTATCTGAGCGGTATTTCGGGTATTCCTTTCCATTTTGCTGCAGCATAAAAGTTACCCCTGTTACCTGCACAGTATCAATTTTATTGGCTTTAATAGCAATTTGCGCAGTGTAAATCCTCGCCGGGCTTAACTGCGAAGGATCATCGCTAATGAGATAATATTGATTGCTGGCCGCGTCGTAATCAATACCCGATAAACCTCCAACTACGGTATTTTGAAAGGTTTGGTTTAACGGCATTACGTATTCATCTAAAAACTTAACCGACGAAATGCTGGTTTCTTTTTGCTTCGCAGCCTGCCTTGTTGCAGAACAAGAAGAGAACACAAGGGCAAAAAAAGCATAAATAATAAGCAGATGAGATACAGGTTTCAAATCGGAGTATTTAGGCTGTAAAAGTATCGATTTTTGAGCGTCTGTAATACGCATCACACTGAATTTATTTCAGGGTCGCTTCTGAGCGCATTTCTGATCGTTTATCTGTTTCGGCTATCTATTTGTACAAAAGAGTTGTCAACTTTACTAGCCAATTTGCTAAAAAGTTGACAACTCTTGATCACTATTGGGGATGTGCTTAAAACAACTTACCAATTACGCGGTAAGTAATGTTATTGCCATCTACAATTTCTTCGTAGTAAACATCATCGGGCGAAACAAAATACTTTTCGTTTTTAATGGTTACTTCGCGGCAACCTTCAGGCAATTGGTTAATGATATCGCCAATCTGGTGCGTATCAACCGGACCATCAGTCGTATTCAAAATACCGTCTTTACCTGCTACCACATATACGGTTTTACCATCAGCATTTTCTTTCTGGGTGTAGTACACACCTTTATACTCGTAATAATCTACCCCGTTAATGGTAACAAGATTCGCATCCGATGGTAAGTTCGGAACTTCGGCACCAACTGGTGGGCTTACCACTTCGTATTGACTGTTATTTTGTTGATAGAACAATCCGCCTGAATAGTAAAACTGATTGGCACCAAACCAAAACGGATAATAACCATAAGGCAGCACACCGATCCTAAAACCTAAAAATGGACGGTAGAAATTATAATAGCTGTAGTATGGTCTGTAATAAGGTCTGCCAAAACCCGGACGGTAACCATAACCTGGCCTGTAACCTGGGCGATAGCCAGACCCCGGACGATACCCCGGCCTGTTGTAACTATAACCCGGACGCTCTGGCCTAACACCTACCCTGCCCGGAGAAAAACTACCCCGGTTTGGTGCTTGCATAGATGGCTGTCTGGAAATAGAACCACCACCTCTCGAAGGTCCGATTGACCCCGATCTGCTACCACCACCAGAGCCGCCACTTCTGCTTGGCCGTTGGGCAGAAACACTTTCTACGCTTAAAGTTGCAATCATCGCTGCTGCAGCGAAAACAACCAATCCTTTATTCAATAACCTGTTCATTATTTTGTGTTTAATTCGATTATCTATATGACGATGAAAATTCTTAAAAGATTATCCCTTAACAATATTTAACTAAATTTTGATACCGTGATGACGAAGACGCTGTAATAGTAAAATCTACTTCCATCTTCCCTTTTACATCTTTACTAACAAACCTTTTACGGGATGTTTTTTTTAGAATCGTACACGAATCTGCTATCTTTAAATTTTATTCCTAAAAACTAAACTTAAATGAACTTTCCCAGAATTTTCAGTCTCCTAATCTGTTTGTTTATTTCACATGAATTGCTGGCCCAGCAGAGCGATTCGGCGTATGTTAGAGAGAATTACACCAAAATAGAACGCCAGATTCCCATGCGGGATGGGGTTAAACTATTCACGTCAATTTATATACCCAAAAATCAATCCAAAAAATATCCATTTCTAATTAACCGCACGCCATATACCGTTGCACCTTATGGCGCAGACCAGTACAAATTGAGTTTAGGTAATTTTCCGGCCATGATGCGCGAAGGTTTCATCTTTGTTTACCAGGATGTGCGTGGCCGTTGGATGAGTGAAGGCACTTTTGCCGATATCCGTCCACAAGTAAGCGGTAAAAAAACCAAAACAGCAATTGATGAAAGTACCGATACCTACGATACTATTGACTGGCTGGTTAAAAATGTAAAAGGCAATAATGGCAGTGCCGGTATTTACGGCATTTCTTACCCTGGTTTTTATTCTACCACTTCGCTGCCCAATGCCCACCCGGCACTGAAAGCAGTTTCGCCACAGGCACCCGTTACCGATTGGTTTTTAGGTGATGATTTTCACCACCGTGGCACCTTGTTTTTAATGGATGCCTTTAGTTTTATGGGCAGCTTTGGTGTTCCCCGTCCAAAACCGATTACACCAGATAAGGGACCGAAAGGTTTTCAGTTCCCGATACAGGATAATTACCGCTTTTACCTCGAAGCCGGATCGGTTAAAAATTTAAAAGACCGTTATTTTGCCGACAGCATTAAATTCTGGAACGATTTATTTAAACACCCCAATCTCGATACCTTCTGGAAAGCGCGCTTAATTACCCCGCATTTAACCAATGTTAAACCTGCTGTGATGGTGGTTGGCGGTTTCTTCGATGCCGAAGATGCGTACGGTACATTTGCCACTTATAAAGCTATCGAGAAACAAAACCCCGGTGCAAATAATATCCTGGTAGCAGGGCCGTGGTACCACGGTGGTTGGGTGCGCAGTGATGGCTCTTACCTCGGCGATATTAATTTTGGCAAAACCACCAGTATCGATTATCAGCAACAATACGAATTACCTTTCTTTAAACATTATTTAAAAGGCGAAGGTGATTTTAACCCTGCCGAAGCCAATATTTTTGTAACCGGAAGCAACGAATGGAAAAAATTCAGTAACTGGCCACCACAGGATGTAGAAACGAAAAACCTGTATTTACACCCTAACGGAAAACTGGCTTTCGAAAAAGTGGGCCGTACCGATAGCTGGGATGAATATGTAAGCGATCCGAATAATCCGGTACCTTATCAGGATGGCGTTCAGGCCAAACGTACCCGCGAGTACATGATCGACGACCAGCGCTTTGCAGCCCGCCGGCCCGACGTAAAAACTTACCAAACCGATGTTTTGACAGAAGATATTACTTTAACCGGTCCTGTATTGGCTAACCTGGTAGTTTCTACAACCGGAACAGATGCCGATTATGTGGTTAAACTGATTGATGTTTACCCGGAAGATGCACCAAACCCGGTGCCTAACCCTAAAAACCTGATTATGGGCGGTTACGAAATGCTTGTACGCGGCGAAATTATGCGTGGCAAATACCGCAACAGCTTTGAAAAACCCGAGCCTTTTGTACCTGGTGCTATTACCAAAGTAAATTATCCATTGCCTGATGTAGCGCATACCTTTAAAAAAGGGCACAAAATCATGATCCAGATTCAAAACTCATGGTTCCCATTGGCTGATCGCAACCCACAAAAGTTTATGGATATTTATCAGGCAGAGCCCGGCGATTTCCAAAAAGCAACCCATAAAATTTACCACGATACCTTTAACAGTTCGTTTATTACAGTTTCGGTGTTGAAATAATTCCGCTCCCCGGTTCGTGCGTACACGAACCGGAAGGGCAAAACTATCATCCTAAGCTTGTCGAAGGATCGAATTCAAATAAAGAAATTTAAATACTAACTTTAATCTCAATAAATAAACATTGCTACCGCATTGGTTCTTTTATCCATCAACCAAATGCAGACCAACTTACTTATTCTTAAAAAATGAAATACTTTAAACTCTTTATCATCCTGCTTTCGGCATCATCTGCCTTTGCACAGGGAGATACCAATTACCCAAAGGCCAACTACACCAAAAAAGAAGTTTACATCCCCATGCGCGATGGGACAAAACTTTTCACTGCCATTTACACGCCTAAAGATGCGGCTAAGGATAAAAAATATCCGATGGTGATGCAGCGCACCTGCTACAGCGTGGCCCCTTATGGCGAAGATAAATTCCCTGCCCGTTTAGGGCCATCAGAGCTGATGATGAAAGAAGGCTACATTGTGGTTTATCAGGATGTTCGCGGCCGTTGGAAAAGCGAAGGAACCTGGACCAATATGACACCTGTAATCGACAATAAAAAAACCAAAAAAGATGTTGATGAAGGATCTGATACCTACGACACCATCGATTGGCTGGTTAAAAATGTAGCCAATAATAACGGTAAGGTTGGACAATGGGGAATTTCTTACCCCGGTTTTTATACCGCAGCAGGTATTTTAAGTAACCACCCTGCTTTAAAGGCTTCTTCGCCACAAGCACCCATTTCGGATTTCTTTTTTGATGATTTCCACCACAATGGCTCATTTTTACAGAGTTACTTTTTTACCTTCCCTGTGTTTGGCGTACAGAAAACCGATACTACTTCTAGAGCCTGGTACAACAACCAGATGATTAATCCTAAAACCAAAGACGGTTATCAATTTGCATTAGATCTGGGGCCTTTAACCAATGCTGACAAATATTATAAAAACAATTTTTTCTGGCAGGAAACGGTAAACCACCCCAACTACGATGATTTCTGGCAAAAACGTGGTCTGCTAAAGCACTATAGCACTATTAAACCGGCAGTAATGGTGGTAGGCGGCTGGTACGATGCCGAAGATTTATCAGGTCCGTTAAACATATACAAAACCATCGAGAAGAAAAATCCGAATGCTTACAACACCATCGTAATGGGACCTTTTGGCCACGGAAGATGGAGTCGCGAAACCGGCCATACCATGCACAGCAATGTGTATTTTGGCGATAGCATTGCCACTTTCTATCAAAAAAACATCGAAGCTAAATTCTTCAACCACTTTTTAAAAGGAAATGGCGATAAAAACTCTGGTTTACCAGAAGCGTACATGTTCGATACCGGCAAAAAAGAATGGGAAACCTTTAGCAAATGGCCTACCGAAAAAGCAAGCAAACAAAAACTGTATTTAGGTGCCGATGGTAAACTGAGTATGACGGCTCCGGCCACAACAGGCTCAGTTAATTACATCAGCGATCCGTTAAAGCCTGTTCCATACACTGAAGATTTAACCACCACACTAGGTTTTACCCCACACAATTACATGAGCGAAGATCAGCGTTTCGCTGGCCGCCGTCCCGATGTTTTGGTTTATCAAACTGATGTTTTGGATAACGATATTACTTTAGGTGGCGAAATTATGTCGCACCTTAAAATTGCCACAACAGGTACCGATGCTGATTTTATTGTGAAGTTAATTGATGTGTACCCGGCCGATGAACCTAACAACGCCTACATGCCTAACAAAAACATCATTTTGAGTAATTACTGGCAAATGGTACGTTCAGAAGTAATGCCGGCACGTTTCCGTAACAGTTTCGAAAAACCCGAGGCATTGGTGGCTAACCAAAAAACCGAGGTGAATTTCCAGTTACAGGATGTATTGCACACCTTTAAAAAAGGACACCGCATCATGATTCAGGTACAGAGCACTGCGTTTCCGTTGTTTGCCCGCAATCCTCAAAAATTTGTAGACAATCCTTATAAAGCCACCGAAGCCGACTATATTAAAGCTACACAAACTGTTTTTAACGATAGCTTTGTCGAAGTTGATGTAATTAAATAACAAGCCAATATGCCCGCGCGCGTTTCTAACGTGTGCGTAATAACCAATCGTTTTAAACGATTAATAAAAAACAAATGAAAAAACTATTCACCATTTTAGCGCTCGCATTCAGTATTTCAGGCCTGCAAGCGCAAATGCTGGGCAAAAACCAGGTAAATTCGCGTGCCGATAGCCTGCGCGGAACCCTTACGCCGCTACGTACTTGTTACGACATCAACTACTATCACTTAGATGTGAAAATAGATATCGATCAAAAATCGGTTAGCGGCAGTAACGAATTTGCCTTCACCGCTACACAAGATTTCACCAAACTACAGTTCGATCTTTTCGATAACCTTAAAGTAGAAAAGGTAGTTTACAAAGGTGCTGAACTAGCTTTTAAAAGAGAATACAATGCTGTTTTTGTAGCCTTCCCTAAGGCCGTAAAAAAAGGAAGCAAAGATAAATTCACTGTTTATTATTCAGGCAACCCGGTTGTCGCGAAAACACCACCCTGGGATGGCGGTTTCATTTTCAAGAAAGACAGCGCAGGCAATCCGTTTGTTTCGGTAGCTTGCCAGGGCTTGGGCGCCAGCTGCTGGTGGCCAAATAAAGATCACCAGAGCGATGAGGTAGACAGTATGCTTATCAGTATCAGCGTACCCAATACCTTACAAGAAATATCAAATGGCAGACTAAGAAACACGGTTGATAAACCAGATGGTTACAGGCAATACAACTGGATTGTGGGCAATCCAATCAACAATTACGATGTAAGCTTTTACATTGGCAAATACGCTCACTGGGAAGATAGCTACAATGGTGAAAATGGAAAACTAACCATCGATTACTGGGCTTTACAAACCGACAGTGCCAAAGCACGCCCACATTGGGATGCTGATGTAAAACCCATGCTAAAATGTTTTGAATATTGGTTTGGCCCTTACCCTTGGTATAAAGATGGTTATAAACTGGTACAGGCACCACACCTGGGTATGGAGCACCAAAGTGCTGTGGCCTACGGTAACCAATTTAAGCAAGGCTATCTGGGCCGCGATCTAAGTGGCACTGGGCATGGTTTAAAATGGGATTTCATCACCATCCACGAAAGTGGTCATGAGTGGTTTGGCAATAATATCACTTCAAAAGATATTGCCGATATGTGGATTCACGAAGGTTTTACCAATTACTCTGAAGTATTATTTACCGAGTGTACCGAGAATAAAGCTGCTGCAGATGAATATGTAATCGGGCTTCAAAAAAGCATCCGTAACGACGTTCCGGTTATTGGTCCTTACGGTGTAAATAAAGAAGGCTCTGGCGATATGTACCCTAAAGGAGCGAACCTCATTAGCACCATCCGCCAGTTAATTAATAACGATGAGAAATTCAGGCAGATTTTACGTGGTTTAGGCAAAACCTTTTATCACCAAACAGTTACTACAGCTCAAATTGAGCAATACATAGCCAGGCAAAGCGGTTTAAAATTAGATAAGATATTCGACCAGTATTTGCGTTACACCAAAATTCCGGTGCTTGAATATAAAATCAACAACAATACGCTTTCTTACCGTTGGGTAACCGATGTTAAGGGTTTCGATATGCCGGTACGCGTTACTTTGAAGGCCGGTACTTATACTTTAATTAAACCTACCAACGATTGGAAAGCCATTACGGTGGATGCAGGCGTAACTGTGGAAAATTTCAAACACGATCCCCTGTTTTATATTAACATTAAGAAGGGTTAAGTACAATAACCTATGGAGATCCTAAGTTTAGACGATCGTCATTCCCAACTTGATTGGGAATCTTAAAGCCCATTGCATTAAGATTCCCGCCTGCGCGGGAATGACGATCTAGTTCTGGAACCTTTTAGGTGAGGTCAGATGTTCCCATCTGACATTAAAAATCTGACACCAAATTAGCACGAAATTTTTCACCGGGTGCAACTTTTTGGCCGAACTGCCGTCTTATATTCAAAACCGATTATTCATCATTATTAAAGACCTATAAATCTATAACCATGAAAAAATTATTTGCCCTATTACTAGCTTCATTTACATTAACTTCTGGTATTAGCATAGCTGCAACAGCACATTCGCACATCAATGCTGTTAAATCCCTAAAAGACGACCGCGACGTTAAAAACTTCAATGGTATAGCCTCGGCCGGACCAATCAATGTAATTGTAACCCTGGGTAACACCGAAAGCTGCCGTTTAGAAGGCGATGCCGACGCCCTTGCTACCATCGTTACCGAAGTAAAAAGCGGCGTTTTGGTAATCCGCCCACAAACCAGCATCAGAAGCTGGTCTAATAAATATGATGGTAAAAAAATTACCGCTTATGTAACCGCAAAAGAACTGGCCAGCTTAACCGTTAGCGGCGATGGCGGCATAACTGTTAGCGGGAAAATCAGTACAGGTAGCTTAACCACTACAATTAGTGGCTCTGGAAGTATCAAAGCCACGGCTGATGTAGATAATTATAGCGGTGTTATTAGCGGATCGGGTTCTATCAACATTACCGGCGGTGCCGATCATGCCAAAGTGGTAATCAGCAGCTCAGGTGCTTTTGCCGGTAAATCTTTTGCTGTAAAAACGCTATCTACCACCATTAGTGGTTCAGGTACTGTTAACATCGCTGTTGACGAAAGTATCAGGGCCGTAATCAGCGGTTCAGGCAGTGTAAACTATTCTGGCAATCCAACAGTTGATAAAACTGTAATCGGCTCAGGAAAAGTGAGAAAAGTTTAAAACCTGATAAAACCTTATTTAAGAAACGTCCCGGAGCAATTCGGGACGTTTTTTTATGACTTGCATATACTATCCTTTTAACGAGCCAACTGTGTAAAATATTAAATGCCATTTTTGATAAGATAGGCTATAACAAATCGTAACTTAAAATCATTCGTAAAAATGAAAAAGAATCTCCCACTATATCCAAAACATGCTACATTTAGGCATGAATTTATTCAACCCATTTAAAAAGAAAAACACAATAACAGCAGATATTGAACCGATCGCTGAAGATAATCAACCTCAGAATTTCCCCGAAATGCTGATGACCAAGCTTTTATTTTCTGGCAAACCCAACCTCAATGCCGATCAGATTTTAGCGGAACTCAAAAAACAGATCACCAATATAGATCATTCATTTTCTACAAGCAGCCTTATTTTTTCCTTTCCCGATTATCCTGTTCAGCTGACCGACGCTACCCTCCCTGCACAGCTCAACATCCTGATCCCCGACAGGAATGAGGCTGGAGTTGGCCTTCCCGATACCGCATTTACCCAAAACTGGCACTGGCCGGAAGCCAATGAGATAGCGCAAAGCTGTCAATACGAAATACTGATTACCGATTTAATGTCGCGAAGCTTGCCCTATAAAGCACGTGTAAACCTGTTTATGGATTTCCTGACGACCGTAATCAGGGTTACAGAACCTAATGCAGTATATACCTTTCATGGCGACAAAATATTAAACCCCATCGCCATTACCAACCTTTGGGAAACCGATAAATTACAGGCACTGTATGCCTTCTGCAACGTTAGGCTTTTCAATGTAAGTAACGATCCTCAAAACCGCGAATTACTGATGGACACCATCGGCATGCATGCGCTAGGCCTTCCCGATTTCCAGATTAGGTTTACAGCATTTAATGAAAATGAAATGGCCAATTTACTGTGGAGTTACGCCTATCACGTTTACGAATATGGCGACATTATTGAAGAAGTAGACACCATGGAAGGATTAGCGGGCTCGAAATGGAAATGTGTAAAACAGCTTTCACTGGTTGCCCCCGAAAGAGTGGTGGTAAATGTAATTCCAGCATAAGCGCACATTTAATTGCCAGTTATCCGGCTTTTTCCAACATCTTACAGTTAAAACAAATGCATCTATCTAAAAAGAAAAAAAAGCAAAGAGAAGAGAATTTCGATCATTTTCCCCGCATTGGAGGATTGATGGTTTCGAAAATGATTGCAGAAGAAAATATGAAACCGCGTTTTATGTACCGCGAAAAAGGAATATGCGCTGAAGACAGTGGCTGGAGAATTTTTAGCGGCCACGAATCTGAAGGATATGTAGACGATCCGCAAAACATTAAAATCTACAATCCGTCTACCATTCTTAAAATTGATTCCTCAATAGAAAAGATCCTGCTCAAAGGAGTGGGTTCGGCTTATGAGAGAGCGGATGAACATGCCAGCTGGAAAAAAATTACAGATTTTGAACTGGAAGATGATTACATCGTAACCCACCAGCTAAGCGACAAGTGGACTATAGATATTAACAATCTCTTTGAGCGGATAGCAGAAACAGATGGAGATGTATTGTACACCACAGGTGATAAATCAGTCAGACTGTTTATCTGCAACGAACAAGATAAAACCAGGGCCGAAATATACCAGGAACGCATACAGTTTATAAAAGATCGCGATCAATCGGTAGCCAAAACATTAGATACATTCGACTTTTCAGATGATCAGATTTTAAAAGTGGGCTATATGATTAACGAACGCGATAATTTAAAAGCCTATCAGGTAATTTATGCTGATTCGATAGTAGATCAGCAATATTTAATGCTGGCCATATATTTCGATGATAAGAAGGATATAGAATGGGCCATAGAAACCTGGAAAAGCATAAAAGTAGCTGAATAAGATTTCCAAACCAAACTTCGTAACCATGCTAAACCAAATCCTTAAAAAACTATTCGACCGCGATCTGCATAAACTGAAAACGGAAATTGAATCATATCAAAACGAGGCCAATTTATGGATCATCGATCAAGGCATAGCCAATTCGGCTGGTAACCTCTGTCTGCACCTAATCGGCAATTTAAATACTTACATTGGTGCTACACTTGGAAACAGGGGGTACATCAGAAACCGTGACCTCGAGTTTTCATTAAAAGATGTGCCCAGCAAAGAACTGCTTATTAAAATAGATGAAACCATCGACATTGTAAACCGAACACTCGATAAAATAACAATAGAAGAGCTGGAGGCCGAATATCCCCTACTGGTGCTTGAAGGAAAAACTTCTACCGGATATTTTCTTACACACCTTGCTACCCATCTCGCCTATCACCTGGGGCAAATTAATTACCACAGAAGATTGCTAGATGCAAATTAGAATGTGAAGCGGGCGATCTATTCTCTTTTGGTTTACCTGTTTATCATAGTAGCGCTGGCATCTTGCAACAACAATTCCAGCTATTTTAGTGCAGTGGCTAAAAATGATATTCCGCTAAAAAAAACACAAAAAGGCGACTGGCTTTTTAATCATCAGGAACGAATTCAAACCCTGGCCAATTACCATAATAGTCACCCACTTACGCCCAACAAAATATTAAAAACCATTTATCTAAAACCAATTGGAGAATTTTCGGTACACGAGTGGAAACAAATTCAACTTACCCGTGAGTATTTAGAAAAGTTTTTCCAGCTTAATACAGTATTGCTGCCCAAAGTAAACAACAATATTGTGCCACCACATGCCCGGAGGATAAGCCAGCAACACGAACAACTATTAGCCACCTATATACGTGATACCGTTGTAGCCGTTGGGAGGCCAAAAGATGCAATCGCCATCCTTGGCATAACCGAAATGGATTTGTTCCCGAATGATAAATGGAATTTTGTGTTCGGGCTGGCATCTTATGATAAAGGATTGGCTGTAAACTCGATTTACCGGTTCCATAAAAAGCCCCTTGCAAATGAGCAATTTAATTTAAGCCTCGAAAGACTTCTAAAAACCGCTTCACATGAAATTGGCCACATGTTTGGATTAACCCATTGTGTTGAAGCCAATTGCCTAATGAATGACACTAATAGTTTAGGCGAAACTGATAGAAGCATAGCCAGACTATGTTCAAAATGCCAGCAAAAGCTAAATTCAAACCTGAAATACGACAATAGAAAAAGACTGAAAGCGCTAGCGGCCTTCTTTAACCAAAACAAACTCGGCAAGGAGCTTCAGCAAGTTAGTACAGATTTAAAAACTACTGAACAACAGTGATAGAGATTAGCAACTTAATTTTATTTATTACATAAAATTTTGACCTTTTAACATCGTTATTTTATGTTTTTAAATCGTCCATCAGCTTTTTACATCCGCTATAGCTATTGTTTAATCATGCCTGATAAACTGAATACCGTTTTTTATCACTTAACCGATTAACAATATGTTATTTTTAAATGTAATTCCAATTTTTATTGCCCGGGGCATTGAACGTCCCCATACCTACCTCACTATAGCAGGTTTCACGCCACACCCGGCGCACTACATTCTACATGGTAAAACACGGTCGATCAGGTTAGATCATATCGAGAAATTATGCAAACTTTTAATTTGCGAACCTGCCGATCTATTTGTTTGGTACCTCAATAAAAACGAAATACTTAGCGACAAGCATCCATTAAAGAAATTAATAAGGCGCGAGGAAGAAACGAACATCCACAACCTCATTGCCGATGTTCCGTTTAAAGATATTGCAAAGATTGCGGCGGCAATTAAAGAGCAGAAAGATGATCAGGAAACAAAAAAGGAGGCTTAAGCCTCCTTTAATCTCTTTTAAAACTGAACCCCAATTAACCAGATGTTTTCGATATAGTTAATTTTCTGACTGGCTTTATCAAACTCGTCCCAGCCTGTGGTGTGTACATTGGTTAAATTGGTCGCCCCAAATTTGGTTGTATTTTGTACATAAAAGTTTTTCCAGATGTAAAACTTCAAACCAACTTTTGCCGAAACACCGTAGCCAGAAATGCTGAAGTGGTTATTGCGGCCCTGGCCAAACAAACGTACATCAGAACGTGGTACCATTAGCCCACCGCCTAAACCGGTTTCTAAAGTTAATGAGGTTTTGCCACCTGGTGCAACCCAAATATCATCATAACGCTCTACTTCTATATTGGCATAATTAAAGCCATCTGTATGCTCGTAAGTAAGCATGCTTTCTTTAACATTAATACTTTGGCCATTATAATCACCTGCCAATGTACCAGTAGGTGTATTTTCATGCGAAATATTTGGACCAATATGTCCGGTAATGGCAACAGTCTGCGGAATATCCATCACATATTTCATGTGGTCCCAGCCAATAGAAATACTGTAATTATCTTTTATAAAATAACCTACCCGAATATTATACTGAGGTACCGTAATTAAACCGGGATTTAAATATTCCCAACTTAATTTTGATTGCCTGTCGTGCGCCACAACATCCTTTAGCATAAAATCGTAGTTCGGCCCCTGAAAACGGATATCGCTTTTGCCATACCAGGAACTATTGTATCCCCAATGAAAATAAAAATCGCCTTTACGCGAAAAATTCCGCTTGTGTTCAGGGTTAAATAAACTTTTCGAGGTCGGCGTTTGGTTGGCAGAAGAACTTTTAATTTCTTGTGCGTGCATCCGCTTGCCGAATAAAAGTGCTAAAAATAGAATGGTAAATTTTTTCACGCGGCAAATTGAGCAAAAAGCAAGGTCAATTACAACAGCTTTAACACTTTGTAAGAGTTGTTGTACAAAAAATGACTTTAAAATTAAAACCTGGTGTACAGTGCTAACTGGATAATATTATTAACTGTATTAGCCGTTGCCCCATGTTGCGCCTGGTTCATATAACCTGCCTCAACATCAAACTGCTTCGAAAAACGGTAGCCCAAAGCCAGGTATGCGCGGTTTTGATCAAAAACACTATTATTAATCTGGCTTTTGTTCTGCAGGTTTAAGAAAATTTCATTCTGTAAAGCTACAAAAGCACCCTTGGTAAAAGTTGGCTGTGCTTTTTGCAAAGGCTTAATAAACCTTACAAAATAGCGAAACCGTTGCGAAAACAAGTCTTCGTTGTTTAAACGCTCAATAAAACGTTGTTCTAACCTAAACCTGTGACTCGTAAATACTGAACTGATTTTATGGTTATAAATGTATTGCTCAAAAATACGGTGTTCGGTTAAAGAATTATTAGAAGAACCCAATAACCTTAATTCGGTGTTCTGCCATAAATAACCCAGGGCCACATTACTTTTATTGTTGATGAAATATTGCACTGCCGGGCGCACCAGAATGTTACGTACGTAACCCCAGTCGTCGGCCGAACGAACTTGAAGATCAAATTGCAATCCCCATTTATCGTTAAATTTAGTATTGTTTAAAAACATAAACCAGCCAGAGTTCTGATTTTGAGTCTGTGCTGATAGTTTTCCAAATGCCATCAAAATAAATAAGATGGGCAGTAATAGCTTTTTCATTAATGGTTACCGGTTTTATCTGTGTGCCGCTAAAATAAAAGAAATATGTGAGAGTCGGAAGTCGGGAGTTAGAAGTCCGGAGTCTAATTGCCAATAACTATAGCTTTGCGTTTCTTTGCGCCCTTTGCGGTTAAAAATAGAAACACTCTTCCACTTAAAAACCTTCAATATTTAAAATTCATTTAATGTTAAGCAATTAAAAATTTATCTTCGTTAAAGATTTAGGCACTAAAGCTTTTCAAGAGACCTTTAAAGCGTCCTTATTTTAACATTACAAAACGTAAAAAAGAACAAAAATGATTATCGAACCTAGAATGAGGGGCTTTATCTGTTTAACAGCACACCCTGATGGTTGCGCTCAAAACGTAAAGAATCAAATTGAATATGTAAAATCAAAAGGAGCTATCAACGGCCCTAAAAAAGTATTGGTAATTGGTGCTTCAACCGGTTTCGGTTTAGCTTCAAGAATTGCTGCTGCTTTTGGCTCTGACGCTTCTACCATTGGCGTATTTTTCGAAAAAGCACCTTCAGAAGGTAAAACTGCTTCACCGGGCTGGTACAACAGTGCCGCATTTGAAAAAGAAGCACATGCAGCTGGCTTATACGCTAAAAGCATCAATGGCGATGCCTTCTCAAAAGAAATCAAAGCAAAAACGCTCGAACTGATCAAAGCTGATTTAGGTCAGGTAGATTTAGTGATTTACAGTTTAGCCTCTCCGGTTAGAAAACACCCTGATACAGAAGTTTTACATCGTTCTACCTTAAAACCAATCGGCGAAACTTACACCAATAAAACTGTCGATTTCCATACAGGCAATGTAAGCGAAGTTTCGATCGAGCCTGCAACAGAAGAAGATATTGCCAACACCGTGGCAGTAATGGGTGGCGAAGATTGGTCAATGTGGATTGACGCCCTAAAAGCCGATAACCTTTTGGCTGATGGTGCTACCACAGTGGCTTACTCTTACATTGGCCCTGCTTTAACCGAACCGGTTTACCGCAAAGGTACCATAGGCCGTGCAAAAGACGATTTAGAAGCTACAGCCTTTACCATTGGCGATAAATTAAAAGATATTAACGGTAAAGCCTATGTATCGGTAAACAAAGCATTGGTTACACAAGCCAGTTCAGCTATTCCGGTTATTCCGTTGTATATCTCTTTATTGTACAAGGTAATGAAAGCCGAAGGCATTCACGAAGGTACCATTGAGCAAATCCAAAGGTTATATGCCGACAGGTTATTTACAGGCAACCCGGTTCCTGTTGATGAAAAAGGCAGAATCAGGATTGACGATTGGGAAATGCGCGAAGATGTACAGGCAAAAGTGGCCGAACTTTGGGAGCAAGCTACAACCGAAACTTTGCCAGCCATTGGCGATTTACCAGGTTACAGATCTGATTTCTTAAGCCTGTTCGGTTTCGAAATTGATAAAGTAGATTATCAGAAAGAAGCAAACGAAGTGGTTGCCATTGAAGGTCTGGTAGACTAGACTACGAGTCCGACACCCTGATCCAATACCTATCGGATTTGTTTCAGGGTCCCTACTATAAAATACTCAACAAACGGCTGGCTTTTTAGCTGGCCGTTTTTATAACCAACCCATATGTATTTCGATTTACAACCAACCTTAGAAAACGATTTAATTCAAATAGTTCCGTTAAAAGAAACTGACTTTGAAGCCTTGTATGCGGTAGCATCCGATCCGCTGATCTGGGAGCAGCATCCAAACAAAGACCGTTACCAGAGAACAGTTTTTAAGAATTTCTTTAAGGGCGCAATCGAATCGAAAGGGGCATTTATTGTTTATGAAAAAGAAACGGGCAAGATTGTAGGGAGCTCAAGATATTACGAACTGGATGAAGAAAACAGTTCGGTTGCTGTTGGTTATACCTTTATCGGTCGCGAATTTTGGGGAAAAGGGCACAACCGCGCGCTAAAAACACTGATGCTTGATTATGCATTTCAATTTGTAGATAAAGTAATTTTGCATATTGGCGCAAGCAACTATCGTTCGCAAAAAGCTACAGAAAAATTAGGGGCAAGCAAAGTTGGCGAATTAGAAGTAGCCTATTACGGCGAACCGGTAAAATTGAATTTTGTTTACCAGGTAGATAAAGCAAGCTGGGCAGCTATGTAACTGATTTTATGCGAATTTGGCGAATAAAACTTAGATAATTTATTATGGGCATTCCCGAATAAAATCGTGTTTATGCTTAAGTATTGTTATCTTTGCATAATTCTCCATTCCACTCACCCTTCTAAAACAAAACAATTAAATAAAATATGGCTAAATCTCAGGCAACATACAGTAAAAAAGAGAACGAAAAAAAACGATTAAAGAAACAAAAAGAGAAACAAGAGAAAAAAGAAGAACGTCAGGCTAATGCTAAAAAAGGCTTATCGCTTGAAGATATGATGGCTTACGTTGACGAAAACGGAAACATCTCTTCTACTCCACCCGATCCAAGCAAAAAGAAAGTAATCAATACTGAAGACATTCAGATTGGTATTTCAAGACAAGAGGATATTATTGACGAAAGCCCGGTTAAAAAAGGAACAGTTACTTTCTTTAACGATAGTAAAGGTTACGGATTCATTAAAAATACCGAAACTCAGGATAGCATCTTTGTTCACGCCAATGGTTTAATCACACAGATTAAAGAAGGTGATAAAGTTACTTTCGAAGTTGAAATGGGCCAAAAAGGACCAACTGCCGTTAAAGTTTCAAAAGTTTAACCGCTAAATACGCTCCATTTGTATCAGTTTAAGGATACAATAAGATTAAAATTCTGCAGAAATATTCTGCTGCGCTCGGTTTTATAATCCTATATAATTCCGTCTATTTAAGCATAAAACCTTGCGCATAATTTTTCTCGATTGAGAAAACACGCTCTACCCGTTTTACATTTTTCAATCCAAATTAACCTTTTTGAGTACAGGCATAAGCTATACTTTGGCTACAATTTTAACTCAACGAAGGTCATCACCACTAAAATTTAAAAAATATTTTATAATTTATTTTTAGCCTTTTCGGCCTAAAAAAACTCGTTTCGGTCTTTATTTCACAAAAATACATCCAACTGGAAATAAACAAGATAGACTGAAAAATCACCCTATACTTCAATAAATAATGGCCTGATTGTAGCTATTTGAAAGTGAAGCCCGTTATCAGGGAAAACAAAAAATATTTTAATCACGGTGTGGAATTTGTGCAGCACTTACATCTTTACAGTACACACAAAGAAAAATTTGAATTATGAAAAAGTTAATAGCACTTGCATTAGTTGCATTTTTAGGATTATCGACAGCGATGGCTCAACAAGTAGATTTACGCAGAAAAATTAATGTTAGCGGTACCTCCGAAACAGAAGTTACACCCGATATTATTTACATTGGCATTTCGCTAAAAGAATACTTAAACGGTAAGAAAAAAGTAGAAATTACTGAATTAGAAAAACAACTCTATGCAGCGGTTCAAAAAGCTGGTATTGCAAAAGAAAATTTAACCATCAGCAATTTAAGCAGCTGGAACTATGCTACAGAGAAAAAGAAAAATCCTGATTTTTTAGCCAGCAAACAATACCGCTTAAAAGTTAGCGATTTAAACAAGTTTAACACCATCATTGAGGCCATTGATGCCAAAGGTATTGCAAACACCAACATCGAAAGCTATGATTACAGCAAAATCGAAAGCCTGAAAAAAGAGCTGAAAATTAAAGCCTTATTAGCTGCAAAAGAAAAAGCGGCTTACATGGTAGAAGCTTTGGGCGATAAATTAGGTAGCGTAATTGAGATACAGGATGGTGGCGACAATGTTGTACAACCTGTTTACAGAAACTACATGATGAAGTCGGCAATGGCCGAATCTGCAGATGCTGCACCGGAAATCGACTTCAAAAAAATTAAGTTAAACTTCAGTGTTAATGTAGTTTTCGAAATCAAATAACATATTTAACATTTAATTAGCTGTTTTTAAAACCTACCAGAACATTTTGGTAGGTTTTTTGTTAGTTAGAGGTCGAACACTAAAAAAATTAATATTATGAAAAAATTCATCTACACGCTAGCCTTGGTTTTCGCTTTAGGCATTAGTTTTAATTCGGCTCAGGCAGCTGATAAACCTGCTAAGAATCCAACTGAATTAACTGCAGAACAGGCTGTAAAATTAGAAAGAATTAAAACCCGTGTTGAAGAAATCAGGGACATGGACAAATCAAACCTAACTAAAGCAGAACGTAAGGCATTACGCAGCGAATTAAGAGAGTTAAAAGGACAAGCACGCGCAATCTCTGGTGGTGTTTACCTTTCAGTTGGTGCCATTATCATCATCATCTTATTGTTGATCCTGATCCTATAATCGAAATTACATCTATCTATATAAAAACAAAAAGCTTTGCAGTGATGCAAAGCTTTTTTTATGCACTTCTTACGAAGTTAGCTAAGGATTATGCGGTGAAAACTTCGTAAGTCTTAGCCCTTCTTGCTAAACTATCGAAGTTCCTCATGCGCCTTGCCCTCAAAACTTCGTTAGTTACCCCTAATCAATCATATCAAACCCTGTGTACTTCACCAAAGCTTCAGGGATTTTAATGCCGTTCTCGGTTTGGTAGTTCTCTAAAATAGAAGCTACAATACGTGGTAATGCCAGTGCACTTCCGTTTAACGAGTGTGCCAGTTGTGCTTTGCCTTCTTTCCCTTTAAAACGTAGTTTTAAACGGTTGGTTTGATAAGTTTCGAAGTTAGAAACAGAAGAAACCTCTAACCAACGTTCCTGAGCAGCACTCCACACTTCCATATCGTATGTCATAGCCGATGTGAAGCCCATATCGCCACCACATAAACGTAAAACGCGGTAGTGTAAACCAAGCTCTTGTAAAAGCGATTGAACATACTGGCTCATATCTTCCAATGTTTCGTACGATTTATCTGGATGGGTAATTTGTACAACCTCTACCTTATCAAACTGGTGTAATCGATTTAAACCGCGTACGTGTGCACCATAAGAACCTGCTTCCCTGCGGAAACAAGGAGTGTAAGCCGTATTTTTAACCGGTAAATCTTCTTCCTTAACAATAACATCGCGGTATAAATTAGTTACCGGAACTTCGGCCGTTGGAATTAAATATAGATCATCAACCGTTGAGTGATACATTTGTCCTTCCTTATCTGGCAACTGTCCGGTTCCAAAACCCGAAGCTGCATTTACCAAATGTGGTACCTGCATTTCTTTATACCCCGCAGCAGTAGCGTGATCCAAAAAGAAATTGATAAGTGCACGTTGCAACCTGGCACCTTTTCCTTTATAAACAGGAAAACCTGCACCGGTTATTTTAACGCCCAGTTCGAAATCAATAATATCATATTTAGCAGCAAGCTCCCAATGCGGCAAGGCCTTAGTTGGTAATTTTGCTGGTTCGCCATGTGTAAGCACAATTTCGTTATCATCGGCAGTTGAGCCTTGTTTTACCAAATGATAAGGCAGGTTTGGCAACTGAACAATCAGATTATGCTGCGCCGTTTCCAGTTCATTTAATTTATCGCCTAGGTTTTTAATATTTTCTTTATGAGAAGCAGTTTGCGCTTTAATTGCCTCAGCTTCTTCTTTTTTGCCTGCTCGCATTAGATCGCCAATTTGTTTAGCGGCTGCATTGGCCTCTGCAGAAATACTATCTAACGAAGTTTGAGTGGAACGGCGTTCTTCATCAATTTTAATGATTTCGTCTACCAGTTCTGGTTGTTTAAAATTACGTACACTTAAACGTTCTAAAACTTTCTCTCTATTTTCGCGGATATAGTTAACTTGCAGCATTATTTTATTTTTTTCACAAAGATAGAAAGAGTTTTCAGTTTTTAGTTTGCAGTTTTCAACCATCCGCAGCTCAATAACTTGATACTTGATACCTAATACTTAATACCCGATACAAATACCTGATACAATGGATGGCAAACTATTTCTCGTACCCACGCCAATAGGCAACCTGGAGGACATGACCTTTAGGGCAATCCGGATTCTAAAAGAATGTGATTTAATTTTGGCCGAAGATACCCGCACCAGCGCACCCATGCTCAAGCATTTCGGCATTGACAAAAGGGTTTTCGCGCACCACCAGCATAACGAACATAAGGCCACTTCAGAAATTATCAGGTTTTTAAATGAGGGGCAGAAAATTGCCCTGATCTCGGATGCCGGTACTCCTGCCATTTCCGATCCCGGTTTCTTTCTCGTGCGCGAGGCCATTAAAAACGATATTGCCGTAGAGTGCCTGCCCGGCGCAACTGCTTTTGTTCCAGCTTTGGTTAATTCGGGTCTCCCCGCCGATGCCTTTTGTTTTGAAGGTTTTTTACCCGTTAAAAAAGGTAGGCAAACTAAATTTAAAAAACTGGCCGAAGAAGAGCGCACCATTATACTTTATGAAAGTCCGCACCGTTTATTAAAAACTTTAGAAGAGTTTGCGCAATATTTGGGAGCAGAACGGCAGGCATCAGTAAGCAGAGAGCTGACCAAAATGTTCGAAGAAACTGTAAGAGGCACTTTAACTGAAATAAAATCACACTTTGAAAACAATACTTTAAAAGGAGAATTTGTAATTTGCATAGCGGGTAAAACCGTAACAAAGAACAAGAACAAATATGATGATGCCGAAGATTAGCATCTGAACATAAACAACACATCAATTTTAAAAAATATTATGATTAGTATAGATAGATTTCTAAGCGACGAACAAGACCCAAAAGCGGTTGAAAAGGTGATTGGAAAATTAAACGATCTTTTAACTACAGGCGAAGAGCTTTTATATTTAGCTGTGCAGAAAAAGCCAGCTGTAAACTTGTTACCCGATAGCATTGCCATTTCGAACAAAAGGATTTTTTACTGCGAACCGGGCAACCTGGGTTTAACCATGAATTTTAAAGATATTTCATGGAAAAGCATTAAAGAAGTTTCGTTTAAAGAAGAGTTTTTCGGTTCTAAATTTATCTGTGTGCCACAACACGGCGAAAATATTGTAACCGAATTTATTCCTAAAGTACAGGCACGCAAATTACACCAGGCGGCAAATCAGCAGTTAGAAGAGTATAAAGAAATGTTGCGTCAGCAAAAATTGGAAGAAAACCGTGCAACAGCCTCTCCCATTAATTTAAATGCACAGCCATTTGCCGAAATTCCTGCCCCGGCGCCAGAACCTGAGCAACCGGTTATCCAAATTGCCGAAGTGGTAGAAGAAGCTGAAGATGAAACAACATTAAAGCTACGCAAGCTTAAAACTTTGTACGATAAACACCTGATTACACAAGAAGAGTACGAAGCCAAAAAAGCGAATATTTTAGATAGTTTATAAACAATACTGTCATGCTGAGGCACGAAGCATCTCTGACATAGTAATACTGCCTTATATTAACAAGAACAGCATCAGTTTTCTGCTGCGTAGAGATTCTTCCTACGTCAGAATGACAAGTAATTTTATATGAAATCCAAGCAAACCTACCTCCTGGCCCTCTTAAGTGCATTTTTACTGTGGCTGGCCTGGCCGCCTATGCCATTTACCACACCATTATTGTTAATTGGATTGGTGCCCCTGCTAATTGCAATCGACAGCATTGCAAACAGTGGTATCAAAAAAACCGGCAAGCAGATTTTCCTTACTGCAGGCTTAACGTTCTTAACTTGGAACACAGCAGCTATTTACTGGGTTTACAACGCCATTAGTGCCTACAACAATCCCATCGTAGCTATACCGGTATCGTTAATCCCCTATGGTTTGGGCGCACTTTTAATGACTTTTTCGGTTTGGCTTTATTACCGTTTGGGTAGGTACGTTAATAAAACCGTAGCTTATATTGGCTTAATCTCCTTTTACATTGCATTAGAGTATCTGCAACAAACCTGGGACCTGGCTTTCCCCTGGATGACTTTAGGTAACGGACTGGCAGGCATGCACCAACTGGCACAATGGTACGATTATACCGGGGTTTATGGTGGCTCACTTTGGATTTTAACCAGCAATATTCTTGCTTTCGAAGCTTACAAAAAATTAAAAACACAAAGTGGCTATTTAAAGCTCAGGACTTTAGGTATCTGGGCATTGGTCGTTATTATTCCAATTGCCGTTTCATTAACAAAATACTTTAACGCTGAGCAAAAAGGCACACCCAGCAATGTAGTGGTGGTTCAGCCCAATATCGATCCTTATCAAAAACTGGAGAGTATACCTACTGCCGAGCAGGTCAGAATTTTGACGCATCTTTCCGACTCAATTGGCCAAACCAATACCGAATATTTTATCTGGCCGGAAACGGCTATCCCTAACCGTGCCGAGGAGGATCGGATCAGATCAAATCCTGATTTCTTTGCACTGCAAAACTTCTTAAGTAAATACAAAAACGGAACGCTCATTACCGGGATAGAAAGTATAAAGGTTTACCAGACAAAAAAAACAGTTTCGGCAAAGTACGACCCGCAAAACAACCTGTATTGGGATAATTTTAACACAGCCATGCAGGTAGAGAATTCTGCTAACGTACAGTTTTATCATAAATCGAAGCTGGTGCCTGGTGTAGAAAAAATGCCTTTCCCAAAAGTATTTTCCTTCATGGATGGTGTATTCGCTCAACTTGGTGGAACCGTTGGTGGCTGGGGCTGGCAGGATAAGCCAGAAGTACTTTATGCACAAAGCGGTATTGGTGTTGCACCGGTAATCTGTTATGAAAGTCTTTGGGGCGAATGGGTTGGTCAATCGGTTAAAGATGGTGCCCAGTTTATTGCTGTTATTACCAATGATGCCTGGTGGGGAAATACCTCAGGCAAAGATCAGCATGAAATGTATGCTAAACTTAGGGCTATAGAAACACACCGCGACGTAGCACGCTCGGCCAATACGGGTATTTCGTGCTTCATTAACCAGCGTGGCGATGTAACCCAAAGTACTAAATGGTGGACAAGAACAGCCATAAAAGCAAATATTAACCTGAATGACGAAATAACCTTTTACGTAAAAAGCGGAGATATTATTGCAAAATTCCTGAGCCTTGCTGCTATTCTTTTAGCTTTGATTATTCCATATAGAAAATGGATCAGAAAATCGGGCCATGCTTAAACAACAATATGATTTCGTTTTATCCTCAAGAAATACCCTATTAACTTACATTGGGACTGTATCCGAGCAGGATTTCTTAACCGAAAACAGCTCGTTCGGCAGAGGTTCAATCCGAAATTTACTGTTACATATCTGCCAAACCTATAGTGCATGGATAGGCGAAAGAGCATTAGGCATTGAACAGGAGTTTTTACCTTTCGACAATTATCAGACCTTAAGCGATTGTCGAAGCTATTTTAACCAGGTAGATGAATACATCGGCTTATTTATAGAAAAATTTAAAGGAAATGAACAACAGGAAATTGAGCTAAAAAGAAATCAGGAATCTTTAATTGTAAACCCCTTGAAATTATTTACCCATGTTATTACCCATGAGTTTCATCATAAAGGGCAAATTATGTCGCTTAGCAGGCATTTAGGCTATACGCCGGTTGATGCCGATATTATCAGATAAAAAATTATGCAAAAAATAAAAAACCTACGCTGGTCGGTATTGCTCTTATTATTAACCTTAAATTTTGGTTGCGATCAGATATCCAAAAAAATTGTTCGCGTAAAAATCAGCAATTACGAACATATCAGCATCATTAAAGACCGTTTCACCTTAACGCGTGTAGAAAACAGCGGTGCCTTTTTAAGTCTGGGAGATGAGATGCCCTATATTTTCAGACTGATCATTTTAACAGGTCTACCTCTATTATTTTTAGGTTATGGACTGTATTTTCTATTTGCCAAACGCAATCTTCCTATAAGCGTTCAAATTGCACTGTGTTTTTTAATTGGCGGTGGTATTGGTAATTTATACGATAGGATTGTGCACGGCTCGGTTACCGATTTTATGCACATTGACTTTTACATTTTTCAAACTGGGGTATTCAATTTTGCCGATATTTCCATCATGATCGGTGTGGGCATTTTACTGGTACAATCGTTTAGGAGTAAAATCACCAGGCCTGAAGAAGAAACCATTTCTGAAATTGAATAATCTGCCAAAACAGATCTATTTCTTAACAAAGATTTTCATTCCTTGTACAAACATATATTTATCTTTAGCTGTTAAACAATCTAAAATCAACCAAAAATAAATTTGATCATGAAAAGAAATGCAACGGCCGTTTGGCAAGGTTCTATTAAAGAGGGTGCTGGCAATATTACCACGCAAAGCACAACTTTAAACAATACACAATATTCTTTTAATTCGCGCTTTGCGGAAGGTGTGGGTACCAACCCTGAAGAATTAATTGCAGCGGCACATGCCGGATGTTTCACCATGAAATTATCTGCTAACTTAACCGAAGCAGGTTTTACTGCAGATAAACTGGAAACCAAATGTGAGATTAACCTCGATCCTTCAAAAGGAGAGATTGTAGAATCGCATTTAACATTAACAGCTTCGGTACCGGGCTTATCGCAAGATAAATTTGACGAATTGGTGGCTGATGCAGAAAAAAATTGCCCGATCTCTAAATTGTTAAACACCACCATTACGATTGATGCTACTTTAGCATAAAAAACCGTTAACATATAAAACGTCATCTGGAAGCATTCGCCAATCAGATGACGTTTTTTTGCGTTTAATCTTAGTCCTTAGCTAAAAATATATAACTTAGTATAAACGCAAACTCAATGAACAGACCATTCTTATTTCTTGGCATCATATTATTCTTAAGCAGCTGCATCAGCAGAAAAAAAGAATTGGTAATTAGCGCCCCTACTGTCAGCTCCCCTGACTTAAGCCTTAATACTGCTTCGGAAGCAGAACTTTTTCATATTGCCTGTTTTAATAAAGATACTGCCCTTGTAAAGACCGCTGTAGTAAAAATAACTAACCAAGCTAACCTATTTCATGTTGCGTGCTTTAACGATGAGGCAACAATAAGAAAAATTGCAGTAGATAGGTTGAGCGACGAATCGAACCTTTTTCATATTGCTTCATTTGATGAAGATGCCGCTGTAAGGAAATTAGCAGTAAGCAAAATGAGCAACCAAAGTAAGCTTTTCCACATCGCTTCGTTCGATGATGATGTTGCAACCAGAAAAATAGCCATTAATAAATTAAATGATCAAGCCAACCTGTTCCATATTGCGTCGTTTGACAAGGATACTGCAAGCAGAAAACTGGCTGTGAGCAAAATAAATGATAAGCAGCGCCTAAACCACATCATTGCCTTTGAAAAAGATAATGAAATCAGGGAGCTGGCGTTAAATCAACTTCAGCACAATTAAACAGGTTATTTATTCAGCAATCGAACAATTGAATATTCCAACAATTTAACAAATTCAAACCTTCCAACGCCTTACAGCCTAAGCCATATATTTCCCTACAATAGGCATCCTTCTGCCCATACCAAAAGCCTTAGGCGATACCCTTAAAATCGGTGGTGTTTGGTAGCGTTTAAATTCGGCAATGTTAACCATTTTTAATATCCGTTGTACCAGTGCAGCATCAAATCCCTGTGCAACAATGGCTTTCGATCCCTGTTTCTTTTCGATGTGCTGATAAAGGATTTTATCCAGGATTTCGTATTCAGGTAGCGAATCAGAATCTTTTTGATCGGGCCTTAGTTCTGCTGAAGGTGGCTTAACTATCGTATTCAACGGAATAATTTCGCTTTCCTTATTGATGTATCTGGCCAGCTCAAAAACCTGCATTTTATATACATCGCCTATCACCCCTATTGCACCACACATATCGCCGTACAAAGTACCATAACCTACAGCGCACTCGCTTTTATTAGAGGTATTGAGTAATATATAGCCAAACTTATTGCTCATGGCCATATTAATAATCCCACGGATACGTGCCTGGATATTTTCCTCTGCCAAGTTAAATGGCAAGCCCTTAAATGCCGATGCCATTATCTGATCAAAAGCTTCTG
This sequence comes from Pedobacter sp. KBW01, assembly GCF_003852395.1. Lineage (NCBI taxonomy): Bacteria > Pseudomonadati > Bacteroidota > Sphingobacteriia > Sphingobacteriales > Sphingobacteriaceae > Pedobacter > Pedobacter sp. KBW01. The sequence goes on along the minus strand of NZ_QAJQ01000039.1, from coordinate 11,467 downwards.
CAACTTCCTTAATCGGGATAATTTCGTGCATGCACCCAATGTTATTTACCAGGTCTAATGCATCCTGTACCGAATGATCAGAAGAGAATTTGGAAGGCATTAAAACAGCCATTACATTTTCGGCACCTAGCGCCCGGCAAGCCAGAGCACATACTACTGCTGAATCGATCCCACCTGATAAGCCAAGCACAGCCTTACTAAAACCCGATTTCCGGAAATAATCCTTAATTCCTAAAATTAGCGCATCATGAATCTGCTCAATATCGCTTAATCTTTCGGCCTGAGGATATTTATTGCGCACATGCTCAACCTCATCGAGATCAAAAACCTGCAGATCTTCTTCAAAATACTTCATCTCGGCTTTCATGGTTCCATCGGCATCAAAAACCAGCGAACCTCCATCAAAAATAATTTCAGTTTGGGCACCAACCTGGTTCACATAAAACACAGGTAAGTGGTATTTTTTTGCATTATCAGATAGTACTTTTATACGTTCGTCGTCGTGAGTGTACGAAAAAGGAGAAGCCGCAATGTTGATCATTAAATCAGGTTTTTCTTTAATCAGTTCATCCATTGGGTTAGAAACATATAACGGGTTATCGTTGATGTTCCACAGATCTTCGCAAATGGTGAGCGCAATTTTTTTACCTTTAAAATCAATGCAGCCAAATTGCGTAGCAGGCTCAAAATATCGGTACTCATCAAATACATCATAAGTAGGTAAAAGGGCTTTTCTTACTACACCTTTTACTTGCCCACCTTCTATAAAATAAGCTGCATTAAACAAATCCTTACCCTGAAGTACTTCATTTTTTATCGGCAAGCCAACAATACAGGCAATATCAGTACAATGCTTCGCTATTTCCTGCACTGCATTTTCGCAAAGCATAATAAACTCGTCAAACTCTAAAAAATCCCTTGGCGGATAACCACAAATCGCCAATTCAGCAAAAACAACCAGATCGGCACCTTTATCTTTGGCCAGTTGGATATGTTCGGTTATTTTTTGGGTGTTGGCCTCAAAGTTTCCGATGTGGTAATTGAGTTGGGCTAAAGCGATTTTCATAAAGGGATCGGGGTTAAAGCGTGGTTTGTAGCGAGATTTAGTAGCAAGTATTAAGATTGAAGTATTAAGGATTAGAAGAATACACCAAAATTAAGCGCCAGATAATGGTTTTTAACATTTCGGCTGCCATCTGTTGCGATATTGGTAAAACCATTGTTAAAAGTTAAACCGGCTAAAATGCTGGTGTTACCCGAAACATCAAATTCGCCTCCACCACCAATAATTAAACCGGCTCTATAAAATTTTCTCCAGTCAGAAATATTCTGGTTATCACCAACCTGGGTTCCGTTCCTTACAGCATCTTGCTTTGCACTGATATTAAATCCATTTGATAAACCAAACTGGCCAAACCAACGCTTACCATCGGTTTTAAGGGTTTTAAGTTTTACTGTAAGTGGTACTTCAATGTATTGAAATTTATATTTTAAGTCGTAGGCCACGGGATTAGATGAACTACTGGTTCCATTATAGGGCATTACATTTACTTCGGTACTTTTACCGTTTATGCTGGTAATGGTTAAAGCCGTAGAAAAACTGTAATTCGGAGCGAAATTAAAATCTCCTATTAAACCGTAAGAGAACCCTAAGGCCACCCCATTCGTTTTTCCCTGTTCTGGTTTAATCCATCCAACGGTTGGTGTAGCAGTTAGGCCCAACCTGAAACCGTAACTGGTTAAGGTAGAATTTTGCGCCCAGGCGCCAAAACTTAAAAGTGATAAAATTAAAATGGTCAATATTCTTTTCATGCTATAGGTGTTTATATATATTTGTTCTACATGATGTATAACGTAAAACATAGGCAAATTTATCTAATTTTTCTTTTTGCCATTGCATTTATTTCCTGTAAGCAAAGCAACAGGCCCGATGTTAGCAATATTGCCGTAGATATTAAAATAGAACGATTTGATAAAGAGCTATTTGCAGGAAAAAGCAAAAACGCTGTTGAGGTAAACCAGGCGCTAAGTACAAAGTATGGTATATTTTATGACGATTTTCTGCATAAGATCCTTGATACTAAATTTGCAAATACAGAATCATTGTCTACACTTTACCACGATCAGGCCTATACCGATTTAACCAAAGAAGTAGATAGTGTTTTTCCAAATTTAAAAGCACAGGAAGCTGGTTTAAACGAAACTTTTAAATACATCAAATACTATTACCCTAAAGCCAAAATCCCCAAATTTATTGCTTTTTCCTCGGGCTTTGCTTACCAAATGCCGGTTGGCGATAACTATCTGGGTATTGGCCTTGATATGTTTTTGGGCAAGGATAGCAAATTTTACAAAGCCATTGTTCAAAGTGTTCCCCTATATCTTTCACGCAGGTTTACACCAGCCTATATTGTGCCACGCGTAGCCGAAACCTATGCCCACGAAGAACTTTTTGCAGAACCTGATGGAAATAAATCACTGTTATCAAAAATGGTTTTTCAGGGGAAAATACTTTATTTTCTTGATCAGGTATTGCCCGAACAGCTGCCAGACTCGGTTAAAATTGGCTATACAACACAACAATTAGATTGGGCACAGCATTTTGAAGGCGATATTTGGGCCTACTTTTTAGAACGCAACTTTCTGTTCGAAACTGATTACCAAAAAATACAGGTCTTTTTATCAGAAGGCCCTTTTACACCTGGTTTAGGCGAAAATAGAGATTCGGCACCAAAATTGGGAGTATGGATTGGATGGCAGATGGTAAAAAAATATATGAAAGAAAATCCTGATGTAACCCTACAACAGCTCATGGCCGAACAGGATGCACAGAAAATTTTAAATAAGTCGAAATACAAACCAAAACAACAGAATTAGTTGCAATTATCAATTTACAGTAAGCCGCCCAAAAACAATTAAGCATTAAAGTAATTATCCTAAATTAAACCTATGAAAGTTGGCATTGTATTATCGGGTGGAGGCATTAGAGGAATAGCACATTTAGGCGTTTTAAAAGCTTTCAGCAATTTAGGTATTACCTTTAGTCACATTAGCGGAACGAGTGCCGGAGCAATAGCCGGAGCATTTTTTGCCGCTGGAATAGATCCTGAAGAGGGACTTAATATTTTCCTAAAAACAAAATTATGGCGTTTTGTACGCCCCGCTGTAGGTTCGCTCGGCCTAATTAATATCGAAAATACCTCACTAATTTTAAAAGAATACTTCCCTGAAGATACTATTGAGAAGCTAAAAATTCCGTTAACCATAGCTGCCGTAAACTTTAGCGAAGGCCGGCTGGTGTATTTTACCAAAGGGCCATTAATCAGGGCCATCCATGCATCGAGCTGCATACCCGGTATTTTTAAGCCAATTATGATTGATGGACAGATGTATGTAGATGGCGGAATTTTAAACAATTTCCCGGTCGAGCCTTTAATGGAAGACTGCGATTTTATTATTGGATCGTCTTGCAACCACCTAAAACCTGTTGATAAAATTACGGGCATTACCAACTTAATGGGGCGTGCGGGCATCATGTCTATTAACCACGACATGGAAAGAAAAGCAAAGTTCTGTAATGTACTTATCGAACCTAAAGGTTTGGGTGCCATTAGTACCTTCGACATGAAACGAGCCGAAGATATTTACTGGCTGGCACACGAAGAAGCTTTGATTACCATTAAAAACAGTCCTACTATTTCTGAGCTCATCACAAAATAAACGAGAGCGACGCTTCTATAAAGTAATATTAAAACTACAATAAAGAATATTTTAAGTAAATTTTTATATAGTGTAACAACTACACATATGAAATAAAAATATTACATTTATTTTGGTGGTTATATAATATTATTTTACTTTAGGATTATACTTTGCAAAATGCAGGGTATTTAACCTAAACGTCTACCTATGTTTTTCACCTTAATTATGCTTCAGCAGAAGCGTAGGATTCCTGTGTTTACAATTTTCTAACTTGATTTTCCAGTCATAAACACAGATCATTAACTTTTACCTAAAAAACCTAAAACATGAAATTTCTAAAATTAAATAAGGCACTCCTAATTGCCTTAGGACTAACTGTATCTTTATATTCTTGTAAAAAAGAAAAACCTACCGAAAACGCAAACCTAGATCAGCCCGAAACCTTAAGCGTAAACCCGCTTGGCGATATCAAAATCTGTACTGAAAGATCGTTGGATGGCACGACTCCAAGAGGCGCCGTATTAAAATCGACAAAATGGACTGCGGGCACTACAATTAAAGTGAGTTTAAACGGAAGCACTGCAGCCATTAGAGCTAAAGTAATACAGTATGCCAGAGAATGGGAAAAATACGCCAACATTAAATTCAACTTTGTAACCAACGATAACACTGCTAAAATCAGGGTAAGTTTTGTAAGTGGTGATGGCTCATGGTCTTACATCGGAAAATCGACTCCAAGTACTGGCGCAACCATGAATTTTGGTTGGCTTACTGCATCAACAGCCGATTCTGAATATAGCCGTGTGGTAATTCATGAGTTTGGCCATGCTTTAGGTATGATACACGAACACCAGCATCCATTGGTATCTATTCCGTGGGATAAACCAGCTGTTTATGCCTATTATGCCGCTGCACCGAATTATTGGAGTCAGGCTGACGTAGACAACAACCTGTTTGCCAAATACAGCACCACACAAACCAATTACAGTGCGTATGATAAATATTCAATCATGCACTATTCGGTTCCGAATGAGTTAACCATTGGCGATTTTGAAGTGGGATGGAATACCGTACTATCTGCTACCGATAAATCATTTATTGCTTCAGTATATCCTTTTTAAAATAAATAAATTTACACATGGTGGTTTAGTAAACCACTATGTGTATTTTGTTGCTTAAAACCGAAATCAGAATATGCAGCTTATTTTCCCGCGTAACATTAACCGATTATTAGCTTGTTTAACCTTACTACTCTTTTGTAAAACTGCATTAGCACAAAATACACCAAACAAATGGGAAATTAAACCTTCCATTGGTATTCAGCAAGCTAAATCAGATTGGTCTATTGCCGGAAATGCTTCGGGCACAAGTCCCAACATTTTATCAGAACTGGTGTGGAAAAACCTAAAAGGACCAAACTTTGGATTTGACGTTAAATATCATATTACCAACCGGTTAAGCATTAAAGCTGGTAGCCAGTATAGCAATATCGCCAAAGGGGAAGTAGAAGATACCGATTATGCAGATGACAATCGGCAAAATGCTTTTTACTTCGATCTGCTCGACGCCAATAAGGGTTATTTGTTCAATACCAGTTTACAGCTAAGTTATCAACTGTTAAATTTAGATCGGTTTGCAATTAATCCCATCATCGGATTATCTTACAATCAACAAAAATTCCATTTATTAGAAAGTGCCAGCAACATCAATAGCGCAGGATTAAATTCTACTTATCAAACCAGGTACAAGGGTTTCGATTTTGGCCTTGAGGGAACTTTTAAGGCCAAATCATTCCGTGTAACTGCGGGTATTTTGGGTGGTTTTTATACGTATTCGGCAAAGGCGAACTGGAACTTAATTCCCGATTTTCAAAAACCAGTTAGTTTTACGCATGCCGCAAATTCTTTTGCTCTTAATGGAAATATTAATCTAGCCGTTCCGCTAAACAAAACGCTGCAGATTGAACTTGATTATAAAATTAACAACATCAATACTTATAGCGGAGTAGACAGAGCTTATTTTAATAACAAGCAAGCAGAAGAAACACAATTTAACGGAGCCAATTTCAGAGCAAATACAATTGCCCTGGGGTTGAATTTTAGCTTTTAGTATTTTAAAGCTACCAAACTTTCACCTTGCAAAACGGGGATGGCCTTACAAATATTTAATTGCAGACAAAACACCACATCTTCTTCTATATTAAGTTGGGCCAAACGATGGCTGTGCGATGATTTATGTAAGTAAGTTCGTAAATCATCTTTAGCCAGCAGGTACAAATCTTCTGCCGCAACGCTCGAATCATCGAAATGCTCAAAACTCTTACGAAGCTGATTTACAACAGCACCGGCAAATAAGGTGTCCTCCAGGTTAAACTGATCTTTCCAACCTGCGCACAACAACAATACATTTTTATCCTGGCTTTTTAAATAAGCACAAAGTGTATTTAAATTAAGAAATGAGCCAATAACCACTTGGAAAGCTCTTTTTTGAGCCAGGTGTAAAGCTTTTGTACCATTGGTTGTGGTTAAAACAACCGTTTTTCCGCCCACTTTTTCGGGTGTATAAGAAAAAGGTGAATTCCCGAAATCGTAACCTGCCACAACTTCACCGTTTCTTTCGGCAGCCAATAAAAATCCACTATCGCTGTATTTTAAGCAATCTTCTACATGAGCTACCGGAATAATAGCTTCTGCGCCGTTATCTATCCCATAAGTAATAGATGATGTAGCCCTTAAAATATCAATAACTACCACAATACTTTGCTCAATATCGTATAAATCGATCAAAGCGGGTGTTAAGCAAACTTCTATTTTTTTTGACATTTGACGAAATTGGGGTATCAAGATTGGAGATATGAGATCTTGATGGTCAAACCATCTAAAATCTCATATCCATAATCTCAAATCTTATTTATAAAAAGGGAATTTAACCACTTTTGCTTTAATAGGTGTATTGCGGATGTTGATGAAAACCTCAGTTCCTTCTTTAGCAAAATCTTTGGCTACGTAGCCCATTCCGATTGCTTTTTGCAACGAAGGTGCCTGTGTACCCGAAGTTACCCTGCCAATTACATTTCCTTCAGCATCAGCAATTTCATAATCGTGACGCGGAATACCACGGTCGATCATTTCAAAACCTACCAGTTTTTTCTGGATTCCGGCTTCTTTCTGGGCTTGTAAAGCTTCAGAATTGGTAAATGGTTTCGAAAATTTGGTAATCCAGCCTAATCCAGCTTCAATTGGCGAAGTAGTATCGTCGATATCATTTCCGTATAAACAGAAACCCATTTCTAAACGCAGTGTATCACGTGCCCCCAAACCAATTGGTTTAATATTCTGTGTTTTTCCAGCTTCAAAAATAGCATCCCAAATCTGGTCGGCATATTGATTTTCGAAATAAATCTCAAAACCACCCGCACCAGTGTAACCTGTTGCCGAAATTACTACATTTTCAATACCGGCAAAAGTACCTTTAACAAAGGTGTAATATTCCATCGAGGCCAAATCTACATCCGTTAAGCTTTGTAAAGCATCAGCAGCTTTAGGTCCCTGAATGGCTAAAAGAGAAGTCTGGTCAGATATATTGTGCATTTCTACACCATTGGTATTAAACTGCTCAATCCAGTTCCAGTCTTTCTCAATATTCGATGCATTTACAACCAGCATGTAGGTTTTCTCATCTATGCGGTACACCAATAAATCATCAACAATACCACCATCTTTATTAGGCAGGCAAGAGTACTGTACTTTACCATCGTGTAATTTCGAAGCGTCGTTACTGGTTACACGTTGAATAAGGTCTAATGCATTTTCACCTTTTAAAATAAACTCACCCATGTGGCTAACATCGAAAACACCAACTCCATTACGAACAGTTGCATGTTCTGCGTTTATACCTTCGTAAGTAACTGGCATATTATAGCCAGCAAATGGAACCATTTTAGCGCCTAAAGCGATGTGTTTTTCTGTTAATGCGGTATTTTTCATGCTAATTTTTTAGTTGCGGCAAAAGTACTAAGAAAATGACAATGTTTAAGGCTAAAATTGAGGAGAATTTAGCTGTTTTTTGAAGATTTATGAACGCATTTAGCTGCCACTGCTGTCTGGTTTTCTACTAAATACCAATCAGTTCTTCGTAAATCTTTAACATTTTTGAAGATATTAAATGCACGCCGTGGTCGTTCTCTACCGTTTTCCTGGCATTTTCACCGATTTCCATCCAGCGTTTTGGGTTAATAATGCATTGTAGTATAGAACGGTAAAACTCATCGGCCGAATCTGCAATTAAAATATCGTGACCATGACGGCAGTTTATGCCTTCGGCAGCAGTAGCGGTGGCAATAATGCATTTTTTCATGGCCATGCCCTCAATAATTTTTACCCGCATACCGGTGCCCGAAATTAAAGGCACAATCATAATCGCCTTCGAATTCATAAATTCTATTGCATCGAAAACTTCGCCTTCAACAATCAGGTTTTCAGAATCATATTCAAAAAAATGTTTCTGCATGTTTTTGCCCGCAATGTAAAAGCGCAGGTCTTTATTGAGTTTTTCAATATCCGGCCAAATATCGTCTAAAAACCATTCTAAACCTTCCTGGTTTGGCCGCCAGTCCATAGCCCCTAAATGGAAAAGTGTAGGAAAACTGGTTTTACTTTTATCTACCTTATATTTTTCCAGATCGATGGCCACCGGAAAAACAGACATGGGCACTTCGCAGCCAAACCGCAAGATGCTTTGCCTGTCGGGCTCGCTAATGGCAAAAATCTGGTGGAAACGGTTAATCTGATCAGTTTCATAAGCTTTTAACCGCTGAGCCAGAAAAGCAAGGTATTTACGCCGGATGAGGAACTTTTCGGAGTGTGAAAGACGTTCCCACATCGTAAATTCGATATTATGGGCACGGTAAATCAGCTTGGCGTTGCTGTTGGCCTTAACCACATCTAAATAAGGTACAACGAAAAGACCTTCAAACTGGATAATGTCAAATGCATTTTCCCGCAGCAGGCTTTCCAGCTGTCGGGCTGCATCTTCATTATAATATCTGGAAACGTTGTAAGATTCGTTGGTGAAAATATTAAAAAAGGCCGACCAAATGTTTACTTCGGTATCCAGATCGCAGGTGTGGTATTTAATCTGCTCAAAAATCGGGTCGTAAATATCTTCAATATCAACGCGGGCTTTACTGGGGTTAAGACTAAACAAAGTAATATCTGCACCAAGTTGCAGCAGGCCTTTTATGGTATTGTAAACCACAATTGGATAACCACTATTTGGCGGAAAGGGAACCCGCTTAGTAATTAACAGAATCTTCACGTGCTGTGAAAATACGAAATTTTAGGCGTTTTTTGAAAACAGCTCGAGCTGAGGCTCACTTACATTAAAAGTTTTGCGGTGAAAGGGCGACAATCCTATTTCCAAAACCGCTTTTCGGTGTGCAATGGTTGGATAGCCTTTATTTTTCTGCCAGTTGTAATGCGGATAATCGACATGCAGGTTGGTCATATATTCATCGCGGTGTGTTTTAGCCAGAATAGAGGCCGCAGCAATATTTAAATATTTTCCGTCGCCTTTTACAATACAGCTGTGTGGAATGTTTGGGTATGTTTTAAATCTGTTTCCATCAATAACCAGGTAACCTGGCTGTGCTTTTAGCTTTTCGATAGCACGGTGCATGGCCAAAAAAGAAGCATTGAGGATATTAATCCGGTCTATTTCTTCATGGTCGCATGAGGCTACTGCCCAGGCCAAAGCTTCTTTTTCGATAATTGGCCTTAGCAAATCGCGCTGCCCGTGCGATAACTGCTTCGAATCGTTTAAACCTTCCAAAACAAAACCCTTGGGCAAAATAACTGCGGCAGCAAATACAGGCCCAGCCAAACAACCTCTTCCAGCTTCATCACATCCAGCTTCTAATAATTCTTCTTGGTAGCAGTTTAATAACATTTTGTAAAAATAATAAATATCCTTTGCCAAAGGAATGCTAAAAGATTAAATTGTTATGGTAAATAATATGAGTAATTAATGAGAACTTACGACGAAACCTTAGCCCTGCGTATAGCCGAGCGCTTGCAACACTTAACCGATGTAGAAGAGAAAGAGATGTTTAGCGGTTTAGTTTTTATGGTTAATGGCAAAATGTGTCTGGGGATTTCCAAAAGCAACATGATGGTACGCCTTGATCCAAATACTTTTGATAGCCTGGCCGATAAAGATGGCTGGGAGCAAATGGCAATGGGTGGCCGTCCCATGAAGGGTTACATCCTGGTATCGGCCGATGTTTTAAACCGGAATGATGAACTCGATTACTGGATTAACCTCGCACTGGATTTTAATCCATTTGCTAAAGCATCGAAGAAGAAATAGGCCGAAAAGCCCCTTATGTTTTACCGCAAGGCAAAAAGTAGCAAGAGCCATATTTTTTGATTAATTTTATGCTTCTAATCAAATATTATGAAAAAATGTGCTGCAATAGCGGTATTTCTGCTATCCATTTCATTTGCCGTTTTTGCACAAGTACAAAGAACTGCCACTCAAACCTCATCTGCTATAAAAGAAGCTGTGCCGCAGCAATTAAAAACTGCTGCTCCCGAAGGGCACTACTGCGATTATTGCAAACTCAACTACCCAGAGTCACATTTCCCATGCATCATGAAATCGATCAAAGGCAAACTTAATGTTACCACAGGTGAAGTTAGTTTTGTTGCAGGTCAGCCCATTGGCGGTATTGTGGTAAAAGGAGGTAAAAAATCGGGCGATAATACCATTAACCTCACCACGAACGAAAAAGGAGAAATCCAATTCAATAATACCACTACCGGCGATTATAAATTTGTTATTTCCGTACCTGCAAGTAATCCAAAATCGAGGGTAGCTGGTTCGCCTATTGGTGGCATTATTGTTAAAGGTGGCAAAAACCCAGGCGGTAGCTTAATTACACTGATTACGGATGAAAACGGAACAATTGAATTAAACAACCTGGCGCCTGGAAGCTATAAATTCACTGCGCTTGGTGCATCAGAGGGTGAAAAGAATAACCCACTTTATAAATCGAACAATTCTGTGGGCGTAAACCCACTATATAAGAACTAAATTCGTTAAATTTACTAAGCATTTCATTCTTGGCACCATTATGGAATATTCCGCATTGGCGCATCTTTAAATTGTTAAACATTTAAAAACACACATTATGAAACGTTTAAATTTAATATTGAGCCTGGCATTTATTTCTTTTGCCACTCAGTTATTTGCCCAAACAAACAAAGAAACCACCACCCGGATCGTAGGCAATAAGAATTATATATTTGTAGCCAATACAGCTATCCCAATGGCGAATAACGACATCAATAAAGTACTGATGATGATGCCTGGTGGACAAGGCGGTTCGAGTATTAACCTTTCGGGTTCGCAATACGATGTTAGGGTAACTAAAGATAGTATTGTGGCTTACCTACCCTATTACGGCAGAGCATTCTCAGCACCTATGGACCCAACGCAGGGCGGAATTAAATTTACTTCGAAAGATTTTAGTTATACCGAAACCAAAAACAAAAGAGGAGCCTATACCATCCAGATTAACACTAAGGATGTAAGCAAAGAAAATTACCGGTTTACCATTAATATTTCTACCAATGGTTATGCCTCTTTAACAGCAACGAGTGTAAACAAGCAACCCATTCTTTTTAATGGCTATTTAGACGAGCCCAAGAAAAAAGATTAAAAACAAAAGGCCGGATTAATGAAACTAGACTGACCCCAAAAAGTT
>NZ_QAJQ01000038.1:0-10277 GCF_003852395.1 Pedobacter sp. KBW01 | reverse complement strand
TTTTGGGGGCAGTGCAAACCGGGGTGGCTTTTTTGTTTTCAACGCTTTTCAGCCACAGGAGGTACCGATAGCACGGATTACATCTGAGTATGTAACATGGAGGGTTAATTTATTGAATATAAATCAATTTGGGTGACAACCTTTCGAGGTCGTCATTGCAAGCGTAGGCCAACATAGCCGAGAACCACGTTAGTGCTCAGCGAAGCTAAATCTGTCTCTATAGATTTCTCCATTCCACTGCCAGTGAAAAACCGGCTGGCTCCATCCGATAGCTATCGGATCGAAATAACGATTCTTCTATTGGAACTGTCTGGTAGCGAAGTCGGAGTGCAAACACTAGTCATCTTATAAACAAAGATTGCCGCTATTTTCGCTTACACGATCATAACGGCAATTTTCTTTTATATAGGAAGTGCTATAAATTAAACCTCCAGCCCATAAGCAGCCAACTGCGCTTTGGTATCTTCGTAATCGGTATGATGAATACCTTTTAAGCCCAATTGTTCTGCCACCTGAACAAACAACATACGGTCATCTATATACAAACTGGTTTCAACATCGCTTTGCGAAATATCGATAGCAACTTTAAAGATATCTGCATCGGGTTTACGGAAGTGCACAAAACTTGATGAAACGAAGAAATCTACAAATTCGTTCAGTTTAAAGGTGTTGATTCGGTATTGATTAAGCTCGCGGCCTTCGTTACTGATTACAGCAACTTTAAGATTATATTTCTTTTTTAACTCGCAAATTAGCTCAATCATTTCTGGATAAGCCAACGACTTTTTGAACATAAATTCTTTAAAATCATCGTAACTGAAACTGCGCTCTTCAAAAAAAACAATACGTTCCAGGTATTCATCTAAAGTTAGTTTACCCACTTCGTAGGTATCAAAAGTAAGGTGATGACGTTCTTCCAGATCAACTGAATCGAGGTTAAACAACACCGAGGCTTCTCCCCTCGCATGTCTGTCCCAACCGTTGGTTAATAAAACGCCGCCAATATCGGTAAAGAGGGTAGTAATTTTCTTTTGCATTATTGAGGGATTAAAGTAATACGCCTTTTAAAATTAAAACTGCAACACTAAAATAGATCACAATACCGGTAACATCTACCATGGTAGCCACAAAGGGCGCCGAAGAGGTGGCCGGATCGAGTTTTAGTTTTTTTAGAATAATTGGCATCATCGAACCAATTAAACTGCCCCACAGCACAATACCCACCAAGGTAAAAAATATAGTCGTAGCAATTAAAAACCAGTGGGGTCCATAGTTATATAGGTGCAACTCTTGCCAGGTTATAATACGAATAAAACCGATTGTACCTAAAATGATGCCCAGTAATGCCCCTGAAACCAATTCCCTGCGCATTACACGCCACCACTCTGCAATGGTTACTTCGCCAAGCGCCATGGCCTGTATAATTAATGTTGAGGCCTGAGAACCACTGTTACCGCCACTGCTCATAATTAAAGGGATAAAAAGCGATAATACAACCGCCTTTTCGAGTTCAATTTCGAAATGCTGCATCGCAGTGGCAGTTAACATTTCGCCCAAAAAGAGTACAATTAACCAACCTGCGCGTTTTTTTACTAGCTTTAAAATCGGCATATCGAGGTAGGGTTCATCCAACGCTTCGGTACCCCCTATTTTATGCATATCCTCGGTATATTCTTCGTTGGCAATCCATAAAATATCATCAACGGTTACAATACCCAAAAGGATGTTGTTCTCATCTACTACCGGTAGGGCTACGCGGTTATTCATCCTGAAGATATTGATTGCATCTTCCTGCGGATCGTTGGCTTTTAAAGCAATAAAACGTTTATCGGTTAGCTCGCCAATAATTGCCTCTGGATCGGCCAATAAAACCTCCCTGATCCTAATGTCATCGAGCAATACACCTTCTTTATCGATCACATATACCACATCAATGGTTTCGGAGTTTTTACCGTATCGCCTGATGTGCGCCAAAACCCTTGTAATAGACCATTCTGGCTTTACAGCGATGTAATCGGGGGTCATTAAACGCCCTATACTATCTTCTTTATAACCTAAAAGTGCAAGCGATTCTTTGCGTTCTTCGGCAGGTAGCAGGGTAATCATTTTTTTTACCACATCACCTTTCAGTTCACTAAAAAGTGCCGTACGATCGTCGGGTGGCAGATCTTTAATGATCTGATTCAGTTTATTGCCTGAAAGTTTTTTAATGATACGCTCCTGGGTTGGGAAATCAAGAATCCGGAAAACATTTACCGCCCTGTTTATGGATAGGGTTTCGATAAATTTGGCCGCATATTGCGGCAGTTCATCAATAAGTTGTTCAACATCCGAAATGTTTAGTTGGTCGAGATATTGCTTTAAAGCTTTATCGTTTTCCTTTTCAAGCAGTTCCTGAATCTCTTCTACAACCATTTCTTCCATAAACAACTAATTTTTTGTTACATGCCTAAACCTCTATTAACGGTTCGCAAAGGTGCATTTTTATTTCTAAAAAAGCCAATACCGGCGCTTTAAAAATCACTTAGGAAGGCCCTTAATTGGAAAATAAACGATCATAAACACTGATAATTAAAAACAGGAACAATGATTTAATCATTTTTTAACGTAAAATATATCCTTAGGTCCAAAGGCTCAGCTGCTTTTATATTTAATGGCTAAAAATAGCCGATATATTTTTACTAAATGATTTTGATTTTTCTATATTTGCAGCCTTGCTCCCGTAGTTCAATGGATAGAATTATGGTTTCCGGTACCATCGATATGAGTTCGAATCTCGTCGGGAGCACCTCACGAGACAAGCCAGTTTTGACACTGCTTGTCTCGTTTTTTTTACCCCCTAAATCACTATTTATCAAGTATATTAGCTCAGCTCCTTTATTCAGTCTAGGTGTTCGATAATGCCCGTTTTCATACTCGAGCTTTTCTGGGAACAAAATTCCGATGATTTCTCGCTTAACCTCGATTCCAGCCTCCAGATAAAGATGTTCGAGATTTTCCAAGGTGTTCACTAGATTTTCGGCAAGGTTTGCAAATTCTCCTTTCTTTATCGGTTTCGCCGTTTCCTGACGTTCTAAGCGCTCTACCTTGTGTTCGAGTTCAATCTTGTGTGCTCGATATTCCTCTGAGGTAATGGTCCCTTCTATCAAAAGATCTTTGATCCTAAGGAGTTTTTTTCTGCATATTCCCTCTCGTTTTTCAGCTGACGTTTATGGTGTATATTTCATCAATAATGCCCCCTCTGTTTCAGTGCAAAGTGGCCGCCAAATGGATTGCCGGGTAAATACAATATCGTTCCTTTCCCTCTGAACAAATACCGACCACTCCCACCAACTGCATTTTAAATTCAGCTTAAACCAAATTAATCCATCCTGGAATCAAATAAACCCGAAAATCAGACTTTTCTGAATCCCAAGTTACGAAAACTCAAAAAATGCGATATAAGCCGTTCCGGCAGGCTATTGGACTAACACCGTTACCGCGATCATAGAAGCAGCCTAAAAGCTTTAATTGCGCTTAAAATCGAAAGATTATTCCTGGAAGCTATCCCTTAAAAATGCGGCTAAAACAACCAAAACGGCCACTTTGCTCCGTAATCAGGCGTCAGTTTGGAGCGGAATGAAGCGTCAGTTTGAAAACGGAACGAGCGGCCATTTTCCCTGAAATACCCACTATAGGCTCATCTTATTAACCAAAAAACATTTTGCTTGTTCTGGCGTATACTTTTGTAAAAATGCATTATGGGCCTTATCTCCGCTTTTCTGGATTTTGATTGTAGCCTCTTTTATTAATAAGTCTACTAAGTCTTTAATGGCCTTAAGATCACTCACTCTCGGACTTGCTTGTTTCCTTGCTATGATTATGTCTTCGGTATCTCTATCCAACATTACCCCAGTTTTGGATACCTTGATGAAAACCATCGCTTGCTCATGTGCGGTATCACCGCGATGAGCAATATAGGAGTGGCGTAGCTCCATTAAATGTTCATGCAATAACTCGTACTTGTTATCATGTTTTTCAAGCAGGGATTTCTCCAGTTTTGAAAATCCTGTTTTATTTTCTGTGAAACACTTTCCGTAGGTAATTAAAATTGATTGCCATAGTGCAAGCTCTATTGTGGGATTTGAATTACCTGATTCTCTTAAAGAAATTAGCTCCTGGACAATGTTTGAAACAAATGATAGATCTTCCCTGATTAGCATGAAGGACTTTAACTTCTTGCTTAACTCAACTGGCATAACATATAACAAGTTTTGGGGATATGTAGCTTTAACGGCATTATATATATCGGCTATAGCTTTTTCTTTTTCTGTCATGAAGCTGAACGTTATTTACTGCTCAATATACTTAAAATGCATGTTGAACTGATATAAGGTTTTGCGATTTCTATTTTGCTAAAATCGTGGTATTGATCTGGTGCCTTGTATTGGGATCTGCCCTTTGCTTATATGAGGAAAGCGTAAAAATCGCAGCTCTAGGGTTTCAGCGGCGTGGATAGGAA
Organism: Pedobacter sp. KBW01; assembly: GCF_003852395.1. Classification (NCBI taxonomy): domain Bacteria; kingdom Pseudomonadati; phylum Bacteroidota; class Sphingobacteriia; order Sphingobacteriales; family Sphingobacteriaceae; genus Pedobacter; species Pedobacter sp. KBW01. The sequence goes on along the minus strand of NZ_QAJQ01000038.1, from coordinate 5,776 downwards.
ATTCGAAACATTTGATATTAATGATGAGGGTTCCAGGTAATATGGATTTTCGCTGATCTTTCCATCTCTGATCACATAAGGATGGGTAAGCAATACATCGGTGATACAAAACTCTGGTTATGAAAGCATTGTTATAATTTCAAAAGGTGAACTATGGAAAAATACGCTGTAATTATCAGTTCTGAACTTCAATACCATTTTAAGGTGGAACAATACCCCACACCATCCCTGGGGAGGCTGCAAGTATAAAGTTTATCAACGGGGCATTTGTGGCCAGTCTGGGACATAACAGTCAGGACTTTTTGCATGTCTGTCAGAATCCCGGAGAAATTGATCTGGGAATTTTACATCTTTTGGCTGAACAAATCGAGTTGCGCCATCCGCGCTCCGCAGAATTGGGTAATCTGAATCATATTGAATTTGACCGGGACGATGAACTGGAGGCACCGCATTAATTCAATAGGGATCATTTTTAACAGTCCTGGGATTTTGGTGCTGTCTGTAATTTCCAATCTGTTATAAAAACGTTCTGCAAGATAGCGGTTATTCTCCCTTCCATCTTTTGGAATTATACAAGATAACACGGCATCTACTCCAGGCTTGTAGATCTATTTATAAGGCTCGCTATTATAATATCTGCGGTTACCGCCGCCAGATATACTCATAGCTAAGCTCTTACTCGCTTTTCAGCTCTATGGTAAAATCTTCGCTGAAATCCTGATTGTACACCGAAGAAACAATGGGTGATGTTTCCTGTATCATCGAACCAGCGCAATACCAAAATCTGCTTGCTGGAAGTAAAAAGTAATACCTAATTTATTGATCTAAAAAGACTATCGTATTAATACAGCGATACCTCTTCCCTTTCGCTAGTTAGCGAAAATCTCTTTCTTTTACCTATTGCACTGGGCTCAAATTCTTTGCCAAGTAAACCATTATATTTTTCCAATAATAGAATATACTTATTCATCCAAAAGTATACCGTATTTGAATCAGCTTGATCTGATTTGGCGATTTCTGTAGTCTGGTCTTTAATCCGGTCAAATGGGGAAACTGGAAAGAAATCAGGGAAAGCGGTAGATAGATCCTGTCCTAGCAAGCTGCCTACCTGCCAGATGATCTCCTGATTGATCCGCTCCTGGGAAAACCAATTGTAGATTGTTCTGCGGCTTACCTTAAGTTTTCTTGAAAGCTCGCTAATTCCCATACGGTCTTTACGTATAAGGCGCTCAAGGATTTCTCCTTGTTTTAAAGGTGTGCTCATTGAGATAATTAATTTTTAGATAAAAAAATAATTAAATCAAAACGGGGGACGATAGACAGGTCTAATTTAGCTATTACCTGTAAATCTGCACTATACGTATCAATCTTTTGACATACGCACTCATTTATTTAACTTTTGCGAAAGGAAATTCATGGTAGAAAATATAAATCCGCGGTATTCTTTCTTCGATTATATTGTTGTTCAAAAATCCATTTTATATGATTTTTTCATTTTAGAATTGGAATAAGAATCAGGACAGTCTTTTAACGAAGCCGCTACTTTAAGCTATTGTGAGTTTATTTTGATTGAATTGCTATTTTTTCTCCTTAGACTCCAAAAATGATAATTTTAACTATCTTCCATAGGTTTTAAACAAAAGCTACTGACGCTACTATTTTACCAATCATTACCTTATTGAAAAAAAATTGTTATACATATCATGGACAGATTAACATTTTAAGCTATCGGTTTTACACGGTCTATAGCTATATCAGATTGCCTGTTAATGCGATAGCTAAAATACTTGTTTTTTCTATTGTGCTACTTGTGCCCTCTCTGGTGATAGCGCAAGGTAACCTGTTATCTTTTGAATATAACCGTTATAACTCTAAGCTACCGACCAATACGATTTACAGGCTTTTGTATGATGACCAGGGTATCTTATGGATGGCAACAAATAAGGGGCTTATCGAATATAACGGCACTGAATTTAAGTCCTACAACTTAAAGGATAACGATGTAGTCAATCTCTTTTTGGATGCCAAACGCTCCGAACTATATGCCCTGGGTTACAATACGGGCTTAAGTAAGATTAACATTAAAAGTAAAAAGGTTAGCGCTATTAATATGGGCAAGCATATATCTGGAGCCCTGATGTATGGCTATGGCGATCCGAAAGGTCTGGTTTTTTTAACCCGTGCCAACAGATTGCTTCTAAAAGGAGATCGACTTGTTTCAGATCCGCAGAGCTGCTTGAATTATAAGAACTTTCTCTACGGCAATGCCACGGATTTGCCGGGATTTGATCCAAAAAAGTTTCGGGAGGTAAGCTGGGAAGCTATTTCCAGTCAGCATTTGAAAACACCACAATTATTCGTTCGAAACTTTTTAAGAATCGGAGAGTATCAAACCTTAATGATTTACGGAAGGATTTATCTTCAACATGGCGGGAGATTATATTCATTCGTAAATGTAGACTCCCTTTTGGAAAAAGGAACCTTTATAAGTGACCTGGAAGTTTTGGGTGATGATCTATATCTAAGTATTTACGGCCCTTCAGGAGGTTTATTTCTTGCTAAAGGCTTTCTTCGAGATCCTGCTCAAAGCCTATTTCAGCGCGTAAGCGACATTGGCTATTGTAACTCAGTATGCAAGTCTTTGGCTGGAAATATAGCTTATAGTATGGAGGAAAAGGGGCTTTTCATAATCAATCGTCCCTCCTACAATCTTCGCTTATTGGGGATTCAAGGGCTATCACAACAGAAAGGCTTTTTCCGGGCTATAAACGATTCTTTAGCTTTAATCTCTAATGAGCATACTGGCAATATATCTTTAATAGATGCTGCCCATGGGCTCATTCAACCTCTATCTTCTTTTGATCCCAGAATCTCCCCTGCTGAGCGGCTCATGTACAAATCCCTTATCCGTCCAAACAATATCCCCTTAAAAGATGCATCGCACGATGGTAGGATGAGATTTGCAAGGAACCTGATTCGCTACATACCAGCAGGACAATCGCATGAACTCACGATTCAATTTCCGGGTGAAAAAGTATTTAGAAGGGGAGATTATCTCGAGGACTTGGCCGTTCTTTACTCTGATGCAGATAGTCTTTTTCTTTTTAATTATAAGAGGCGCTCGGTTCTCAGGCGTATTTCTGTAGCAAAATTAGGTAAGATAACAGATATTTACTTTCTCGATGCAGGTAATATCTTAATATGCAGTTCCACTGGGGTCTTTAAAGCCGATAATAAGTTAAACTCAATAAGAAAAATCAGTGGTGGCATCTTTGATGAAGTCCTGGTATCCGGTAGGGATGCTTTTTTTCGTAGTGAGCTTGCAATCGCTCATATGGACCTTTCAAGCTACAACATCCGTCAGATCTTCCATATTAATACCTATTCTAGCGTCTTATCGATCCAGGATTTTGATTTGAGTCAAAATAAGATACATCTTTTAACCAATAAGGGGTACTTGCGGCTAGATCAATCCATTAAAGACCTCAGCGCTAAATCTCCAGCTTTTAAACTTGAGCATATCACCACAAGGGATACGACGGTTTTTCCGATATCAAAGCGTATCTTAATTCCTGCCGACCGGGCCTCGCAGGCTAGTTTTGTGCTTCAATTTCTAAATCCAGAGCATGGTTATTATACTAAATCCTATGCGATGACCCTTATCGGTGGCTCTCCTATTTGGAATTCATTTTCCGGAGATACCTTTACTGTGACCAACACTCCGCCTGGGATATATACCTTAAGTATCCGTGCCGCATTTCCTGGGAATGGAAGAACTAGTATAAGTCATTATATCCTGGAGATCAAACCCCGTTTTTATCAAACCACGGTCTTTAAACTATTGGTTGCCTGTTTATTAATTTTGGTCATTATCGCTTTGACAGTATTGATTTTGAAACGTAGGGGTTTGCAAAAGATAAGGCAAATGAAGATGGAGTTAAGAAGTTTGGAAATAGAAAACAGGGCTTTTTTGAACCAACTTAATCCTCATTTTCTTTTCAATGCCTTAAATGCTCTTCAGGATTTTATTATAAGGAAGGATACTCCCAATGGCATCCGTTATCTGCAACAGGTTGCCGGCCTACAACGTAATATCTTACAATTCAATCAACGCAGTCTCATTTCGGTCTCTCAGGAATGCGTGTTTCTAGAACAGTATCTCTATATCCAACAAAAACGCTTCAGCGATAAATTCAGTTTTGAGATACATGCGGATGACAGCGTAATGAAGTTATGCATTCCCCCTATGTTATTACAGCCAATTATTGAAAATGTAATTGAGCATGGCTTTCATGGCAGTATCCATGCTGCTCACCTGGATATTGATTTCTTATGCATCGAAAAACTGCTCGTTATTAGGGTTTCTGATAATGGCAGGGGAAAATTGAAGGACATTATTCCCCTAAGGCCTGAGCATGCGATGTATATGATTCACGAGCGTCTGGATTTTTTGAACTTGAAAAATAAAACCAATTCCAATCGCATTTCTTTTTATGAAAACTCGCCAAATGGAATTATTACAGAGATTTACCTAGCAGTATAATATTATGAAAAAAAGACTAAAAGCGTACATTATCGATGATGAAGAAAGGGCTATAAACTCCTTACAATTTTTACTGGATAACTATTGTTCCAACGCTGTGGAAGTTATTGGAAATACGATGGATTTCGATGAAGGGCTGGATTTTTTATCAACCCATGAACCTGATGTTTTATTCCTGGATATTAACCTGGGGGTAAATACTGGTTTTCAACTGCTACATAAGCTGGGGCCTCTAATTAATACCGATGTTATTATTGTTACCGCTTATGACCAACATGCGCTGGAGGCTTTTTCTTTTGGTACCGTAAGTTATCTCTTAAAACCTATAGACCCTGACAGGCTAGTTAGGTCTTTAGAGCGGATCATGGGTAGAAAAGGTATTGGAGATAATAATTCCGTTCTCTAATAAGATAATCCATTAAATATGATAGAGAGCCCATCTTGAAATGGTAATTTAGCGATTGTTAATGCAAATATTTCCCTGTCTTTGGGAAATCAAGGGAAGAGCTTTATGATTTGAACCAAGACGTGGCAGAAAGGGGAAATTTGGCCATTAAATACCCTGGTAAAATCAAAAAATTAGCGATTTACTAAAGGAAATTAAGTTTAAATAATCAGTTATAGTTATGCAAAACTGACTGGGATTGGTCCTATCCGTTTTGTATTAATATCGCTTACTCCGTTAATAAGTTAACTGAAAAATGAGCAAGTTATATAAATCCATATTCACTTGTCGTGATATACTCTTTAGCTGGGGATTTCGCTAAAAGTGTGCAGTGATTCTCATTCCAAACTGTACACCCCATTTTTTACCATCTGATCTTGATGGTATCCTAAAGACTGACCCAAATATATCCAATCCGGCCCAATCTGACCTGGTCATTTTTCAAACAGTATTCGTAATTGTTGGTCCACTGACCCTCCACCTGATTCCTTAGAAGGCAATATTCAGCGTCTAAAAGGACAATTTAGCCTTGGGCTAAAAGAAAATTACCCTCGATAAAAATACTCCAACAAAAGATTTATAAGTTTCGATTTTAAGGCCTTTAGCGCATCGACAATTTAATTTCTCTATGCAAAACAATAATGAGTCCGGTCAGGCTTCCAGAAAGCTTAAAGCCGCTTAAAATGAGCCGAGTGGCCATTTTGAAGCAAAATAGAGTGAACAATATAGACCGAAAAAGCTGGCCACTATGCGCGAAAACAGGTGAATACTGTCTCGTCCTGAAATTA